>JBJEQD010000046.1:0-10238 GCA_051881575.1 Acutalibacteraceae bacterium
GTATGGCAAGATTTTTAACGCAGTTCAGGCGAAAATAGACCGTTTTAAACCATATAGGGTTCGACCCCCATATCCTAAAGGAGTGATACCGTGTCAAACCTTTTGATAAAGCTTTTTGTCAAGGACTATCAGAACACCGAAAACGAGGCCGTCAGAACCCGTCTCGGAACTCTGAGCGGAACGGTCGGCATTCTGCTGAACATACTGCTTTCGGTCTCAAAGGTTATTTTCGGTCTGATTACAAAAAGTATTTCGATAATCGCCGACGGCGCCAACAATAGTTTTGACGCAATTTCATCGATAATCAACCTTGTCGGCTTTAAAATTTCAGGCAAGCCCGCCGACGACGAGCACCCGTTCGGCCACGGCAGAGTTGAATATGTTTCCGCTCTGACGCTTGCATTTTTTATCCTTATTATGGGCGTTGAACTGATTAAAACCTCGGTTGATAAATTCAGAAATCCCGAAACGGTTGTTTTCAGCGTTCCCGCCGTTCTTGTGCTCGTTTTTTCGATTCTTGCAAAGCTTTGGCTTGCATTCTTCAACCGCAAAATCGGCAAAATGATTAATTCCGTTGCCGTTAACGCAGTTGTTACCGACAGCCTCGGCGATATCGCCGCAACAAGCTGCTCGCTTATCGCTCTTGTCTGCTCAAAATTCACCGATTGGCCGATAGACGCCGTCATGGGCATTGTCGTTGCGCTCGTCATCATCTACGCAGGCATTGATATAATCAGAGGAACAATGGGTCCCCTGCTCGGCGAACCGCCCGAAAAAGAAACTGTTGACGAGCTTGAAAAACTTGTTATGTCCTATGACGGAATTGTCGGAATCCACGACCTTGTGCTTCACAGCTACGGCCATTCAAAGGTCTACGGCTCTCTGCACGCCGAGGTTCCCGCCGATGTTGACATTCTTCACAGCCATGACACAATCGACCTTATCGAGCGTGAAATAAAGCGGCAGCTCGGAATCGAAATATCAATACATATGGACCCCATCATTAACGACGAACGCACCCACGAGCTGAAAGAGATGGTTCAGGAAATCGTAACGGGAATATGCGGCGAAGCAACCATGCACGATTTCAGGGTTGTTGACGGCCCGACGCACACCAATCTGATTTTTGATGTCGTTCTGCCGAGAAAATCCGGAATAACCGAGGAAGACTTCAAAAACACGGTTGACGAGCAGGTTAAGAAAAAGGATAAGAAGTTCTTCACCGTAATTAATATCGACAGAAGCTTTGCAATTTAGCCCCCGCTTTGCATCAATCGGCAAAATGCCCAAAATTATCTGAAATAATTGCCGATTTTTTTCATGGATTTTTTCGATAAAACCTTTATTATTATGCTGAAATATAGTAGAATATGTATATAATAAAGAGCGGAGGATATCGACATGCCTGATTATGAAGATTTCAGAACCATTCCCTACGGTCAGCTCGGAATACTTGCGCTGCCCGGCTGCGAAGCTTTTGCGGCGAAAATCGACCAGTATCTTGTCACATGGAGAAAAGAAAGAGACAGCGAACACAAAATGACGCTTCCGTTTGCCGGCTATGAAAGAGACACCTATCTTATCAAAGCCTCTTTCCCGAGATTCGGAACGGGCGAAGGAAAATGCGTTATCAACCAGACCGTAAGAGGATTTGATGTTTTCATTCTCTGCGACGCTTTCAACTACGGCGTTGAATACAAAATGTATGGCCGTTATGTTCCCATGAGCCCCGATGATCACTTCGCAAACCTCAAAAGAGCTATCAGCGCAATTGCCGGCAAAGCAAGAAGAATCACCGTTATCATGCCCATGCTTTATGAGGGCAGACAGCACAGACGCTCCAGCAGGGAATCTCTTGACTGCTCCGATATGCTCCGTGAGCTTTGCATCAGCCTCGGAGTTGACAATATCATCACCTTTGACGCTCACGACGCAAGAGTTCAGAACGCAATTCCTCAGAAAGGTTTTGAAAATGTTCAGCCCGTTTATCAGATGATAAAGGCTATGTGCAAAAACATCAGCGACCTGAAGCTTGACAACGATCATATGATGGTTGTTTCCCCCGACGAGGGCGGAATGAGCCGCTGCATTTACTTCTCCTCCGTTTTAGGCCTTGAGCTTGGTATGTTCTATAAACGCCGTGACTATTCGGTTATCATCGACGGCAGAAACCCGATTATCGCCCATGAGTTCCTCGGCGACAATGTTGAGGGCAAGGATGTTATCATCATCGACGACATGATTTCCTCAGGCGATTCGATGATTGAGGTTGCAACAAAGCTTAAAGAGCTCAAAGCCAAAAGAATTTACATCTGCGCTTCGTTCGGCCTTTTCTGCAACGGACTTGATTCATTCGACAAGGCTTACAAAGACGGCCTTATCAGCAAGGTTTTCACAACAAACCTTATTTATTCAACCCCCGAACTGCTCTCAAGAGAATGGTATGTCAGCGTTGATATGTCAAAGTATTGCTCCTACATCATCGACACCCTCAACCATGACGAATCAATCAGCCATCTGCTCGACCCCAAAGACAGAATCAACAAAATTCTTGTTAAATACGGCTTCAAGAAGCCCGAAGAAGTTTAAACATTAAAAATCAAAGGATCGGATAATCGTCTTGCGTGACTTTTTATCCGATCCTTTTCAAAACGGGAGAAAAATATGCAAAACAGAGCTTTGAATTTCAAAAACGGAAATTTCAGAATAATGCAGATCGCCGACACTCAGGAAGTACCCTGCGTTTCGCCCGACACGCTCAGGCTCATTGAGGCGGCTCTCAATTCGGAGAAGCCCGACCTTGTCATATTCACGGGCGACCAGATAAAGGGATATTCCTCTCATTTTGCAGGTAAAAACGGAAAAGAAAATGTTGAAAAGGCAATCAAAACGCTGATAAAGCCGCTTGAAGAGCGCAAAATTCCTTTCACCGCCACTTTCGGCAATCACGACGGTCAGGCGGCACTCGGCAACGCCGAACAGCTTGAAATATACAAGCAGTCCGAGATGTTTGTTTATTCCGAAGCCGCTTGCGATGATGACCCCGGCACTTTCCGACTGAAAATCGGCGACAATGATTTTATCATTTATATTTTTGATTCACATTCAAAAGCCGAGAACGGCGGCTACAGCGCAGTTAACGAAAATCAGCTTTCGTGGTACCGTTCGGAGCGGGACAAGGCTGAGTCGGCAAAGGGAAAATGCGTTCCCTCGCTTGTTTTTCAGCATATTCCCACACCCGAATATTTTGAGGTTATCAAGCGTGTCAAGCGGTTCACCAAGGGCGCTGTCAGGGCTTTCGGCAACCACAAAAATGAGTTTTATATTCTTGACCCGAATAACTGCGGCGATGGCGATTTCATGGGTGAATCCCCTGCCGCTCCCTATGAAAACAGCGGTGAAATCGACGCATTTCTCGAAAAGGGCGATGTTCTCGGCGTTTTCGTCGGGCATGACCACAACAACAGCTTTGTTGCAAAATACAAAGGGCTTGACCTCGGCTACACTCAGGGGGCGGGCTTCAATGTCTACGGCCCGGGCTTAAAAAGAGGCGTTCGTATTTTTGATATTAACAAAAACGGAAGCTATGAAACCAAGACGGTAACCTATAAAGAACTTTGCGGAAATAAGGTTGACAAAAAAGCCAAGTTTGCGCTTTATACCTATGCGCCGACAAATGTTTCGCAGGTTCTCACGGCAGTTAAAGAAACCGCCGCCGTTGCCGCCTGCGCCGCCGCAGTCGGAGCGATAATATATTTTGCGGTGAAGTAATAGCAAAGATAACTGATTGATAACCTATATAAGTCAAGAAGAATAAATCGTAATTTAACTTGATAGGTAATTTGAAATTTAAGTAATAAGACAAATTTAATAAGAGGAGAAATACAGGGGAGAAATTTTTATGTTAAAATTAGATAAAGCAAATTATAAATTCACCAATCCGATACAAGATGAGTCCCGTCATCCATATCCTTTTCAAGTGGAAGCTATGAACGCACTGGACAAGATTAAGGAAAATAATCCAACAGGATTTTCAACAATGTTGGTATTGCCTACCGGAGCCGGAAAAACATATACTGCTGTTCACTGGATAATCAGTAAATACCTCAATCAAGGTGTCAAAGTTCTTTGGATTGCTCATCGCAGCGAATTATTAAGACAGGCAGCAGAAACCTTCTATATGGACACTACAATGAATACACTTCCGGACAAATCAAGTTATGTTTCCTGCGTTGTTTCATCTGAATTTGGTAGAAGCAAGGATATCAAAGGTGCAGATGTTGTTATTGCAAGCCGACAAAGCATTGTTAGCGGAGATAATATGAAGTATTATACCGATTGGGTGCGAGGCAAGGAAAAAGTTGCAGAGAGAAAACTATTAATTGTTCTTGATGAAGCTCACCATGCCGTCTGTCAGTCTTATAAGAAAATTATCAAAGAAATGAAACGGTTTGTCCCAACAGTTGATGTTTTAGGATTAACAGCCACCCCAGAAAGAACAGCAAAAAGTGAACAGGGAAGCTTGAAAAAAATTTTTTCAACCGCTTCAGGTATTGCTTATAGTATAGATTTGACTACATTAATAAAGCTGGGAATTCTTGCAGATATGGATCAAGAAGAAATTCAAATTCCTTTAGATATGACAAAATTATTATCAAATGATGATATCCAGAGAATAAACAAATTTGATTTAACATCATTAAACGAAAAAACACTAGAGTGTATCACAAAGAATGCTGAGCGTAACAAACTGATTGTAGATACATATGTAAAAAGAAAAGAACACTATGGAAAAACAATTGTATTTGCAATCGATGTTACAAATGCAATCGCTTTGAATGCAATGTTTGTATCTCAAGGTATAAAATCTGATTATGTTGTTTCAGGAATAGTAACAGGACCGAATAATGCCCATTCTGTTGACCGCAATTCAACTGTTATTGATGATTTCAGAAAAAATAAAATAGATGTATTAATCAATGTGAATATTCTGACGGAAGGCACTGATATTCCGGATGTTAAATCTATATTTCTTGCCAGACCTACTACCTCTCGTATTTTAATGACTCAAATGGTAGGCAGAGGTCTTAGAAGAACAAACGCAGGAAAGAGCAGGGTTAATATAGTGTCGTTCATTGATGATTGGAAAGGTCGAGTATCTTTTGTCAGTCCCAAATTTTTACTTGATGGCGAAGATAGTATCCCACCGTGCGAGAGGACAGTTAAGGAAAAAATTAACAATTATATAAAAACCGCTGATATTGAAAAAGCCGCTGTCAGTATATATGAATATTCGCCATCGGTCTTTGCTAATGTGAACAATATTTATCCGTATGGAATAATTGAGTGTGCTTATATGACGGCAGATGAAAACGGTGAAGAATCAGACTATACAACAGATATTATGGTTTTCGATGAAGCAAAAGAACTAATGTATAAAATATTGAATGATGTTGAAAAGTTATTCGATCTTGAGGATAAATCTCTTTCAGATATGAAGATAAAAGCTATTGCAAGTGAGATATTCTTTAAGTACGCAGAGAAGATATCAGGGAAGTATATCGGATTGTCTTCAAATGCAATATACGATATAGCAAAAAGCTACTTGGCAAGCGGAGAAATACCACAAATTCATAAATTATCTGACCGTGTTGATTTATACGAAATCGCATCACAACTGGTGTCTTTATCAGAAGAAGAGTTTGATAAATCAATTAGGGAAATATGGAACACTCGTACAGACATTCATAAATGGTATAATTTTAATTATTATGAAGGCTTGATGAAAGTATATCGCCAAAGATGCATCAATACGACACTAAAAAAACCGGAATACATTATTCCTGATAAAGAAGATATGGATATGGGCACTCTTAAAAAGTATTATCCTGAGTACTATGAGGAACTGCGGGAATATGTGTATCAAAATGCATTTGATGCTAAAACGGGAAAGTATGTTGCGGCACAGCCGAGCGCAAACGGTGAATATTTTAGTTCTCCATATAGGAAATTATTTGAGATTGACCACATCGTTCCATTTTCAAACGGCGGAAAAACTGAAAAGAATAATTTGCAGTTACTGTTTTATAAAGATAATAGAATAAAGGGGAATAAAACTTAACAATATTAACTTATTGGTGAGTTAAACAATTCTTTTTGCGGAGCAATTATAATCGGTCATAGGCGGAGCCTATCCTTAATTTGCGAAGCAAACTTCATTTTTGCGATAGCAAAAACTTCATGTGCCGCAGGCACACTTCATTCTTCATTTTTCTTGCGCCGTCCCCGGCGTTCCGTGGGATTTGATATGTTTTCACGGACAGCCGCAAGGGCAATTGTTTTTCAATTTGTAGCGGACGATGCCCACATCGTCCGAAAAGGATTTTCACATTATTCGCCTGCGGCGAATTGGTTCGTCGGGGACGCCGAACCCTACAGATAGTTTTTAATTTTGTTTGTTTGTTTTCAGGCGGCGACCGTAGGGGACGGGTCACCCGTCCCGCATAAACCAAACCTTTATTTTTAAGTTTCTCGGAACGCTGAGGACAGCGTACTGAAAAAGCGTTGTTTTTCAACAGATTCGGCGTTTCAAGCAGACGGCGGGAGCAAGCCCCCGCTCTCACATCGAACAAAAAGCAAATGTGCTGATTTGATTACCAATCCTCAGGCGCTATGCGCCAGCTCCTTTGCCAAAGGAGCCTATGCAGTCCGCCACGGTTTTGCAGATAAGCTTATTATTATAATGAAACTATCGCCTTGGGCTCCTTAGAAAAGGAGCTGCCCGTAGGGCTGAGGATTGATTTAATTTTGTTTAACGATTTTGATTTTTAATGGCGGGAGCAAGCCCCCGCCCTACCTTGTACTTCTTCACTAAAAAACAGGACGGTGAAACAAATTGAGCACTAAAAATCGCATATTGGAGTTGCTTGAACAGCAGCGGGGAGAAAGCATATCGGGCGAACACCTTGCCGAAATGTTAAGCATTTCAAGAAATGCCGTATGGAAAGCCGTAAAGGAGCTTCAGAAAGACGGCTATAATATCGTTGCCGTCACGAATAAAGGATACTGCCTTTCCGACGAAAATGACATTGTTTCCGTCCCCGGGATAAAGCCGTTTCTGTCCGATAAAAGTCAGACTTATGCCGATAAAATTCTGATATACAAATCCTTGGAATCCACCAACAAAACCGCCAAAGAAATGGCTGTTGCAGGCGCTGAGCACGGAACGGTCATTATTTCCGACTGTCAGACAAAGGGCAGAGGCAGACATTCCCGCAACTTCTTTTCTCCCGCCGGCGGCGGATTATATATGAGCATCATATTACGCCCCGAAGTATTGCACTTTGAAAATCCAACCTCCGTAACCGCTTTCGCCGCCGTATCGGTCTGCGAAGCGATAGAAAGCATTTCAAATAAAGCGCCGAAAATCAAATGGGTCAACGATATTTTTATTGACGGCAAAAAGGTTTGCGGAATTTTAACCGAAGCCGTAACCGACTTTGAAAGCGGCAGTTTGGAATGGATTGTTCTCGGCATCGGGATAAATGTTTACACACGCAAGGAAGATTTTCCGATTGACCTGCAATCCACCGCAACCTCAATTTTTCCCGATGAAAAAATGCCCGGCGTGAGAAACAAGCTGTCTGCGGAAATCATAAACAGAATCGTGGGATTTGAAGCCCCGCCAAGCGAAGCTGAGATTTTTGAAAAATATAAAAAAAGACTTATGATGTTGGGAAAGGAAATAACCGTTATTCAGAATCGGGCGGAATATAGGGCGATTGCAACGGATGTTGATTCCGTCGGGCATCTGATTGTAAAAAATGAAAACGGCGAAATCATTACCCTTTCTTCCGGTGAAATCCGTATTTAAAAGCAGATAATTCAATTCAAAGCAGTTAATTGTCAACTTATTTTATGGTATTGGTTGACAATTAACTGCTTTTGTGCTATAATGCAGACTGCAAAACTTCGGAGAAAGCCCCGATAAAGGGAGGTTTGAAAATGAATTTAAGGCCGCACCATCTGCTCTGTATTCAGAAGTTTACGGGTCACGGATATAATGCAGACTTCACCGCACACATGAAATCCGTTGTATCGGAGCTTTCGGAGAATCCCCAAACCCAAATTACCGTTGCACAAGGGTGTGACAAGCTTTGCGAAATGTGCCCGAATAATATAAACGGCGTTTGCGCTTCACTTGAAAAGGTGGCTTTAATGGACAGCGCCGTTCTCGGAATCTGCGACCTTTCCTACGGAGAAAATGTTCCGTGGGCAAAGGCTGCGGGCAAAGCACGGGAACGGATTCTTGAAACAGAGGAATTTAACAGCATTTGCGCCTGCTGCCAATGGTTTGAGCTTTGCAGGAGAACGGAGGCTTATTATGAATGATAAAAAAGAAATGAAGAAAGGCTTTAAAACAATTGACTTGGTTTACATTGCATTCGGTGCAGTTCTGATTTCCGTATGCTCCTGGATAAGCATACCGACTACCGTACCGTTCACAATGCAGACCTTCGCCGTATTTTTCATGCTGTCAGCTTTGGGCGGCAAGCGTGGAACGGTATCCATTATCTTATATGTATTGCTCGGAGCGTTCGGAGTGCCGGTATTTTCGCAGTTTACTTCCGGAATCGGTATTCTGCTCGGTAACACGGGCGGATACATAATCGGTTTTATTTTTATGGGGCTTGTCTATTGGCTGACTGTTCGTTTGCTCGGTAAAAAACTGTGGGTGGAAATTCTCGCCATGGTTATCGGCCTGGCTGTGTGTTACGCCTTCGGAACGGCGTGGTTTATGGTTGTCTATGCCAAAGCAAACGGAGTAGTGGGGCTTGCAACTGTTCTTTCCTGGTGCGTAATTCCGTTTATCATTCCCGACCTTGTCAAGCTCGGATTGGCGTTGACCTTGGCACGGCGCTTATCCCCCGTTCTGAAATTACAATAAACATATGCCATTTGCACCGTACAGAAATTGCAAATCAGATAAACTGTTTTGATGCGGGACGGGCGACCCGTCCCCTACGAACCGGTTCGCTGCAGGCGAATAATGCGAATTTTCTTTTTGGGACGATGTTGGCATCGTTCCCTACAAATTGAAAAACAAATCGTAGCCTTGCGGCTGTCAGTGAAACAATATTTTTTAAATTCTCCAATCCTCAGGCGCTATGCGCCAGCTCCTTTGCAAAAGGAGCCTATACCGTCAGCCACGGTTTTGCAGATAGTTTATTATTTTGATTTAGCTTTCGCCTTGGGCTCCTTAGAAAAGGAGCTGCCCGTAGGGCTGAGGATTGATAAGTTAGCGAATAAATCAACGCAACAGATAACACGCAAGCAAAAAGCGGGAGAACACAGTTCTCCCCTACGATGTTGCCGAAAATTTCTGCTGTTTTCCCGGAACGCCGAGGACGGCGTTCCCTACGAAAAATCATTATTTTTCAAAATATTCGGCATGACAAACAAACGGCGGGAGCAAGCCCCCGCCGTACCGTATTGGGACAACGTGGGCATCGTCCGCTACAAAATGAAAAACAATTCGTAGCCTTGCGGCTATCCGTGAAATGCTCCAAATCCCACGGAACGCCGCCCTGATTATTTTCAATATGACAGCATAGCAAAAACAGTAAAGTGCGGCAGATGCCAAGCATGATTGCTTATTGATATATAAAAAGAATATTTGACAAACAACATAATAACAGTTAAGCAGGCAACATCCGCTTTGGATGTTGCCTGCTTGTTTCATTTGCGTACTGTTTTGATTTTGCTATTTGATGTTCGGACTATTCATATTCTTTGGCTGTAACCTGTGTTTTGGTTCAGCAGGCTTTGAATATGGAAGTAAAGACATTTACAAAGAATTCTGAAATAATACCGTACTTCCAGAGCAAGCAATCCCAGATGAGATAGAAGAATCTGAGCGAAAGATACATAACGGGATTATTGATGATTCCGATGAGTTTTTCCGCCTGAGCCTTATATTCGCCGAGCTTGATAATCTCGGAGGGGCTCAGATTGTCGGTTGCAAGGAGAGCGTTGATCTCATCAATGAATGCTTTGATATCGTCCTCCCAGAAAGCGGTTGCTCTGTCGAAATCAAGGATTGAAGCATCAATATCAATTTTATTGAGAGCTTCTCTTGTTTCGTTAATCTTATCAAGAAGCTTGTTGCAATTGTCAAGAGCTTCGTCAAGCTGTTTCTGCTCTTCCTCATTTTCGGGAGTGAAGCCGCCGAGTTCTTC
>JBJEQD010000047.1:0-10199 GCA_051881575.1 Acutalibacteraceae bacterium
TGAACTAATATTTTTTCACTTTTTCTTAAGTTAATGACATTGCCTCCTGAGGGAGCTGAGCCATAGGCTCTGAGGGAGTAAAAACTCGTCAAATCCCGATTTATGAAATCAGACCTTATGCTCATTTATCCAATCAAGAATTGTATCATAATCCGCACTGCCGTCTGCAACGGATAGCCCGAGAGTTGCAACATCATCATTGGTTGCATTAATCTTAATACCGTTGAGTTCAAGAAACGAAAGCATAATATACATACCTATTCTCTTGTTGCCGTCAACAAATGCGTGATTGGAAATCAATGAATAACAGAGTCTTGCTGCCTTTTCTTCCTTGCTTGGATAAAGCTCAATGCCATCAAATGTTAAATAAACATTTTCAATAGCAGATTCAAGAAGTGCTTCATCCCTGACACCGGCGTCTCCACCGGTAGCCTCTGCCATTATTTGATGAAAGAGCAATACTTTTTCTTTGCTGAATTTTATCATTTTGCAAGCTCCTTAAACGCCGGTAAATATTTTTCAAGTATTCTTTTAGCAACAATATCTATTCTTTCATTTTCACTTAAATCAAGAATATAATCACTGTTGTCCATATCAACAATCAAATACTTTGGTTTGTTGTTTTTGAAAACAATGGCTTCACCGTTACTGTCAACTGTTCTTGCAACCGAAGAAAAATTTTGATTTGCCTGTGTCATGGAAAAAATTGTATCGGTATTAATTAACATTATATCACCTCGTTATAAATATAGGATAAATACATCCTATAATTATTATATCCGATTGTGATATAATGTCAAGACTGATTTTGTTACGAATTAAAAATTCTTATGAAAATGCCATAACGATTGTTTTGATTATTTTCAAAACCTTCGTTATGGCACCTTGTCTTATCAGCAGTTTTTCTTTATGTATTTATCATGCTTCCTGAATACCGTAAGCGTCAACAAGCCTGAAATACTCATCCTCCGAAATCGCCGTAACCGAACCGTGGCGGGGGTTCAGATGGTCAATTGCGTATGAGGAACGCTGAACCTGCCTGAAATTCTTGAAATCTCTTGTCATCTGGGCGAAGAAAGAGCCTTCACCGTATTCATCCATTATCATCATCCAGGCGTTTGTGCCTGTTATTCTGTACATGGAGCTGCCCTCAACGCCCCAATAATTCAGCGAGCATACGGTGTAATCCGTGTTGTAAGGTCCGGTCAGATCCTTTGACTTAACATAGGCTATCTTCTGGGTTAAATCCTCTTTGAAATAGAGGTAGTAATAACCGTCCTTCTCGTTATAAATTATATCTCCGTCAATACACTGAATATTGCGGGTTTCGCCCGTTTCGGGGTCAGGTTCATTCCATCTGCCGAAAAGAACCTTTGGCTCGGTTTCAAAGGTTTTGAAATCCTTTGTGTAGGCATAATAATGCCCCGCACAGTCGTTTTCAACCGTTGAATTTGCCCAATAAACCATATACATTCCTGCATTTTCATCCCAGATTGCCTGAGGCGCCCATGCTCTGTTTGTGTTTTCAAAGCCCTCAAAATTGCGGATATCTATAACCGTTTCATCAATCCAATTAATAAGGTCATAGGATTTCCATGTTATCAGGCAATGGTTCGAGGTCCAGCCGTCAAGGGCGTTCATATCCGTTGCAATGATGAAATAGCAGGGTTTGCCGTTTTCGTCCTTGCCTTTAAGAATATAGGGGTCACGCACGCAGCCCGTGCCGAGCTTTTGCTCAATAACGGGATTGTTTCCGTTGAGAGCTTTGAAATGATAGCCGTCTGTGCTGACCGCAAGGTGAATTCTCTGCTCCTGCGGCTCGTTGCCCACAAAATAGCA
The DNA here is from genome assembly GCA_051881575.1 of Acutalibacteraceae bacterium. Taxonomy (GTDB): domain Bacteria; phylum Bacillota; class Clostridia; order Oscillospirales; family Acutalibacteraceae; genus CAG-177. The sequence goes on from JBJEQD010000047.1 coordinate 1,840, forward strand.
GAAAAGATATGCGCCCGAGGTGCTGTAAGCAGGGTAGGCATAGTTGTTGAAGGTGTAATTGAAAAGATAGTAGCCGGACATAAGCACGGCAACAAGCAGGCGGGTGAACGACATTTTTGACACGGATAACCTCTCCTTTGGCGTTTTTTATTTTTTTGCAATCCTTCCGACGGCGGCGCAGATGATGAATGCCGCAATATCAGCCGCAACAACCGTTGAACCGACGGGCGTTCCGAAAATGATTGCCGCAAAGATTCCGAGAACGGCGCAGATTACGGAGATAACCGCCGAGCTGATAATGACCGAACGGAAGCTTTTGAAAATCCTCATTGCCGAGAGGGCAGGGAAGATTATCAGCGCCGATATCAGCAGAGCGCCGACAAGGTTCATCGCAAGCACGATAACAACGGCGGTAACAACGGCGATAACAATGTTATAAGCCTGCGTTCTGATTCCCGTTGCCGCCGCAAAGCCCTCGTCAAATGTTACAGCGAAAATTTTGTGATAAAAAAGAATAAAAACGAGAAGCACAACAGCCGTCAGCCCGAGGCAGAGATAAACATCCGTCTTTGAGAGCGTCAGAATCGAGGTTGAGCCGAAAAGCGTTGAGCAGACATCGCCGCTGATATTTGTTGAAGCGGAAAAAATATTTAGCAGAAGATAGCCGAGAGCGAGCGCACCGACCGAAATCATTGCAATTGCGGCGTCGCCCTTGATTTTTGACTTGCCGTTAACGCCGAGAATGATTACTGCGGCGGCGATTGTTACGGGCAGGGTGACCGTCATCGGCGCAAAGCCGCAGACCGTTGCAATCGCAAGCGCACCGAAAGCCACATGCGACAGACCGTCGCCTATCATCGAATACCGTTTAAGCACAAGGCTGACGCCGAGCAGAGCGGCGCAGAGAGATATCAGCACGCCTGCAATCAGCGCATAACGCACAAACGGGTAGCTCATGTATTGCCCGAGGGTTGCGATAATATTCATTGCGCCTTACCTCCCTCGGAAAAGCGAAGATAAACATCGCTTTTAACATATTCTTCTTTTTTGCCGAAAAACAGCGGTTTATGGCCGATATGCAGAATGTGCGAAGCGTATTCAACCGCCGCATCCATATCGTGCGAAACCATGATTACGGTCATTCCCGACTTGTTGATTTCTTCTATCAGAGAATAAAGGCTCTTTGTGACCATAGGGTCAAGACCTGCCACGGGTTCGTCAAGAACAAGCAGCTTTTCAGCGGCGCAGAGCGCTCTTGCGAGCAGAACCCTCTGCTGCTGACCGCCCGAAAGCTCTCTGTAGCATTTGCCCGAAAGCTCGGTGATTCCGAGCTTTTCCATGTTTCGTGCCGCAGTCTCTTTTTGAGATTTTGAATAAAACGGTCTGAATCCGCTTCTGTTAAGACAGCCTGAAAGCACAATTTCTTTCACGGAGGCGGGGAAATCCTTCTGAACCTCGGTCTGCTGAGGCAGATAGCCTATTTCATTCTGTTTTAGCCCGTCGGAAAATTCGATTTTGCCTGAAATAACATTTTTCTGACCGAGCAGAGTTTTCATCAGGGTGCTTTTGCCCGAGCCGTTTTCGCCGACAATGCAAAGGTAGTCGCCCTCGCACACGCTGAAATTAATATCTGAAACTATCGCTTTTCCCTCATATCCGAGCGAAGCGTTGCTAACCGTTATCAGCGCCATCAGTTAAGAGCCTCCAATATAACTTCAAAATTGTTTTTCATAATGTCAAGATAATTAACGCCGTTTTCAATATTCTTTGCGGTTACCGATTGGCAGGAGTTGAGTTCGGCGGTTTTTGCGCCCGTTGCCTCGCACACGGTTTTGGCAATCGAGCCGTCGGAGCCGTCGATAGTCAGCACGACGGGGAGCGAAAGCTCCTTTGTTTTGTCAATGAGGAAAGCCATTGTCTTGAAGCTTGCCTCGCTCTCCGATGAACAGCCCGCAAACGCCGCATAATATGACAGCCCGTAATCCTCCGTCAGATATCTGAACGGAAAACGGTCGGCAAAAAGCAGAGTTTTTCTCTTTGCGCCGTCAACCGCCGCCGAAAAATTGTTATCAAGCTCGCTGAGCTTTGATTTATATGAATCGGCATTTGCCTTGTATTTTTCCGCATTTTCGGGGTCAATGCCGCAGACTGCGTCGCAGAGAGCGGAGGTCATTTTTTCGGCGTTTCTGACCGAAAGCCAGATATGCTCGTCCTCCTCGGCGTGGCTGCCGGAGTGAGCCTCACGGTGTTCCTCCTCCTCGCGCTCCATGCCCGCAACATATTCTTCTTCAAGCGTATCAACGGTGTCCATCAGAGCAAGCGTTTTAAGCTTTGGATTGTTTGCAGATTTAAGTGCGTTTTCAACCCATCGGTCGGAGTTGCCGCCGATATAAACAAAAAGGTCGGCTGAACCGATTTTAATAATATCCTGAGCGGTAGGCTCAAAGCTGTGCAAATCCGCACCGTCGTCGATTAGGAGGGTCAGCCCCTCATCGGAGCCTAAAATGTTTTTGAGAAAATCATACTGCGGAAAGGTTGTGCAGACTATGCTGAGCTTATGCCGTTCCTCCGCTTTTCCCGAGCAGGAAGCAAGGGTGCAGAGCAAAATCAGCAAAGATATAAATATACTGATAATTCTTTTCATTAATATTTCCTCCGGAAAGCCCTCATTTTTTGCATGAATTGCATTTGCCGAGCAGAACGGTGTGGCTGTCGATTTCAAAGCTCGTGCTGTTTTTGATATCGTTTTTAATGATTGAAGTTGTGCCGCTGTCAAGGTGATACACTTTACCGCAATCGGTGCATTTCATGTGAAGATGCCCCTCACATTTTTCGTTGCTGATGAACTGATAAACAAAGCTGCGGCTGTTGCCTTTGACCGAGCGGTGAACAAGGCCGTCTTCAACAAGCTTTGTCATCAGCCTGTATGCGGTGCTCGGGCTGATTGAACCCGAACCGATTGATTCAATGATTTCCTCAATCGTGAACGCCTTTGCGGAATTTGCCTGCAAAAAATCAATGAGCGTTTTCTTCTGCTGAGTATTGTAAACTCTCATTATCAAATTACCTCCGAATTTGAGAATAACTCCTAAATTATTATACACATATATCTTAAAAAGTCAACATTAAAAACTATTGTTTTCTGTATTCTTTAGGCGTTTTGCCCGTGTATTTTTTGAAAACCTTTGTGAAATAATTTACATCGTAAATTCCGCAATGCTGAGCGACGGTCTGAATTTGCAGATCCGAGGATTTTAGAAGATAGACGGCGTTTTCGATTCGCTTGCCGATAACATATTCCGTCAGGGTTTTGCCCGTTTCTTTCTTGAAAAGTGCGGAAAGATAGCTTGCGTTGATGTTGAGCATTTCCGCCAAATGCTTCAGCCCGAGGTCGGCGGTAAGGTCGGAATCGATAACGGTTATGACCTTCTGAACGGGCAGGGAATAGAGCTTCATCGAATGTTTTTTGACAAGGGTGCAGTATTTGCGGATCATTTCTCCCAAAAGCTCGGTGGTGTCTTTAACAGAGCTTGCTTTTTCGATTTTTTTTGCGAAATCCGTGGACATGCCGTCAATATAGAACGGATGAACAGAGCCGTATTCCGCCGCTTTTCTGAGCAGGGTGTTTGCAACAATGAGATAATTTTTGGCGTTTCGCAGAGGGTCGTCGCTTCTTTTTTCAAATTGGAGAGTTGAGATGTTGGCGATAAGCTGTTCAGCCTTGTTGGTTTTTCCCGAGGAGATTGCCTGCATCAGCTTGCTTTCGCCATCATATCTTTCTTCAAGAATTTTTATGGCAAGCAGGGGGTCGTCGTTCTTAGCTTCAAAATTGAGGATGATATCGTCGGCTTTAATATCCGTCAGCCCTATTCGGTGAGTTTTGAACGAAAAATTGTCAAGGCTTCCCCAAAGCACCTCACCTAAGCTGTTGCAAAGGTTATTTATATATCTTTCGTTTTCGATAACGGGCAGACTTCCGAAATATTTTTCAAGCTGAGAAAAAAGCTTCGGAGGCACGGAATATTTTTCCGCCGTTTCCATGAGTGATTCTCTTGTTATCTCTCCGCTCAGATAAGGCCCTGCGGCAAGCACGGTTCTGACTTGGGCTTTCGGCAGAATCATAAAAATATATTTGCAGTTTATGCTGTCGGTGACTTTGTATATTGTGTTTTCCTCCGCTTTTTCTATCGTTTCGAGAACAAGGCGGCGGTAGTCCTCGTCCATGTCGAGATATTCTCTCAGACCCCGGTCAATCATTGTCGGGGTTGGCACGGTTTCGTCAAAAATGCAGGTGTCGATGCCTGCATTGTTCAGAATGCGGCAGAAAAAGCTCAGCTCTGCGTCATAAAACACTTAAATATCCTCCGTTTTTATCATTTACACATATATTATTGTATAATTTTTGGAAAAATTCAATACTCTGCAAAAATTTTACTAAAAATGATAAAAATATTCCTAACAAAATATAATAATTTCAATTAGAATATAGATGTAGTTATTCGTCAAATCTGACAAATAATATCAACCCATGCAAGAAAAATTATGAAAGATGAGGGAACGACCATGAAAGAAAAAACATTAAGACCCTTTGGCATGAGAGATAAGCTCGGCTATCTTTTCGGCGATTTCGGCAATGACTTCTCTTTTATCCTCTCCTCAAGCTTCCTGATGAAGTTTTACACGGATGTTATGGGCGTAAGCCCCGGAGTTGTCGGCGCAATTATGATGATTGCCCGCTTTGTTGACGCCTTCACCGATGTTGCCATGGGCAGAATCTGTGACAGAAGCAGAACCACCCCCAACGGCAAATTCAAGCCGTGGATTCTCCGCATGTGCGGCCCTGTTGCAATCGCTTCGTTCCTCATGTATCAGAGCAGCCTTGCAAACATGGGCATGACATTCAAAATTGTTTATCTTTTCATTACTTATATTCTTTGGGGCTCGGTTTTCTACACCTCAATCAATATTCCTTACGGTTCAATGGCTTCCGCAATTTCAAACGACCCCTCTGACCGTCAGTCGCTTTCAACCTTCAGAACAATGGGCGGAATGCTTGCGGGCGCTCTCGTAACGGTCGGCGTTCCCCTTGTTGCATACGATAAGATTATCGTTAACGGCGTTGAGCAGGACAGCATGAACGGCGGCAGAGTAACAATTATTGCAGGCATTTTCTCCGTTCTTTCAATCGTCTGCTATCTTCTCTGCTATAAGCTCACAACCGAGAGAGTCAAGTGCGAAGCGAACGCAGAAGCTGTCAAAAATAATTCAACGCTCAAAATGCTTAAAAATGCGGTCACAAACCGTCCGCTTATTTCGATTATTGCCGCATCGATTCTGATGCTTCTTGCTCAGCTCACAATGCAGGCAATGGCAAACTATGTTTTCCCGAATTTCTACCGCAACGCCAAGGCTCAGTCGCTCTCAATGGTTATGATGGGCGCAGGCATGATGCTTGCCGCAATCCTTGTTAAGCCGCTTTCCAAAAAGTTCGGCAAGGCTGAAATCAGCTCGGTTTCAAATCTGCTTGCCGCAGTTGTCTGCTTCGCTCTCTATTTCGTCCGTCCCTCAAATGTCTGGGTCTATTCGGCATTCCAAATGGTCTGCTGGCTCGGCCTCGGAGTATTTTCAATGGTTTGCTGGGCGCTTATCACCGATGTTATCGACTATTCGGAGCTTAAAAACGGAATCCGTGAGGACGGCTCGGTCTATGCCCTATATTCCTTTGCGAGAAAGCTCGGTCAGGCGGCTTCGGCAGGTCTGAGCGGACTGCTTCTTCAGATGATAGGCTACAGCCAGGAAACCATGTTTGACGAAAAGGTTGTTAACGGCATTTTTGATATCTCAACTCTTGTTCCCGCAATCGGATTTTTGCTTCTCGGCCTTGTTCTTTGGTTCTGGTATCCTCTGCGCAAAAAGCAGGTTGACGCCAATGTTCAAGCGCTTGCCGCAAAGCACGGAACGGGTAAAGAAAATTAATAATGAGCAAAAAGGAGCGTAACAAATGCGTAAAGTTATAAATATCAACAGAAAATGGGCGTTCGCCAAGGAATCCGAGATTCCTGCGGCCGTTCCCGAAAAGTGGAATTTTGTCAATCTTCCTCACACATGGAACGCCATTGACGGGCAGGACGGCGAAAACGATTATTACAGAGGCACCTGCTGCTATGTTAAAGAGATTTCAAAGGATGAGCTTCCCGAGGCGGACAGATATTATCTTGAATTCAGGGGCGCAAACTCATCGGCTTCGGTCTATGTCGGCGGCAAAAAGCTCGCAAGCCATGACGGCGGATATTCAACCTGGAGAGTTGATATAACGGATAATCTCGAGAGCAAAACTCTCATTGCCGTAACCGTTGACAACAGCCCCAACGAAACCGTTTATCCTCAGATGGCGGACTTCACTTTCTACGGCGGACTTTACAGAGATGTCAATATTATTGCCGTGAGCAATTCTCATTTTGACCTTGATTATTACGGCGCACCGGGAATTAAGGTAACCCCGACGGTTGACGGAAAAGACGCTCATGTTGAAATTGAGACTTATCTCACCGGCGCAAAGGACGGTCAGACGGTTGAATACACAATCACCGATTCAGATGGCGCAGAGGTTGCAAGCGCAGTTTCGGGCGTTTCGGATTCAAAAGCAGTTCTCGAAATAAAAGGCGTTAATCTTTGGCACGGCAGAAAGAATCCCTATCTTTACACCGCCGAAGCGAAGCTTGTGGAGAACGGCGAGGTTCTTGACAATGTAAGCGCAAGATTCGGCTGCCGCACTTTCTCGATTGACCCCGAAAAGGGCTTTATTCTCAACGGAGAATCATATCCGCTCAGAGGCGTTTCAAGGCATCAGGACAGATGGGGGATAGGCAACGCCCTGCTTCCCGAGCATCACGAGCAGGATGTTGAGCTTATCTGCGAGGTCGGCGCAACGACAGTCAGACTTGCCCACTATCAGCACGATCAGTATTTTTATGACCTCTGCGACGAAAAAGGCCTTGTTATCTGGGCAGAAATCCCCTATATCTCAAAGCATATGGATACGGGCACGGAAAACACCGTTTCGCAGATGAAAGAGCTGGTTATGCAGAACTATAACCACGCAAGCATCGTTGTGTGGGGGCTTTCAAATGAGATTACGATGAACGGCTCAACGCCCGAGCTTCTCGAAAATCACCGTATGCTCAACGACCTAGTGCATGAGATGGATAAAACAAGGCTCACGACCGTTGCGGTTGTTTCAATGTGCGATATCCATGACCCGTATGTTCAGATTCCCGATGTTGTTTCGTTTAACCACTATTTCGGCTGGTACGGCGGCGACACCTCGATGAACGGCCCGTGGTTTGATAATTTCCACAAGGAATTTCCGAATATTCCCGTCGGCATGAGCGAATACGGCTGTGAAGCGCTGAATTGGCACACCTCGAACCCCGTTCAGGGCGACTACACCGAGGAATATCAGGCATATTACCATGAGGAGCTTATAAAACAGCTCTTCACAAGACCCTATATCTGGGCAACCCATGTCTGGAATATGTTCGATTTCGGCGCAGACGCAAGAAACGAAGGCGGCGAAAACGGTCAGAACCATAAGGGACTTATCACCTTTGACCGCAAATATAAAAAAGACGCTTTTTATGCCTACAAAGCGTGGCTTTCCGACGAACCGTTCGTTCATATCTGCGGCAAGAGATATGTTGACCGTGCGGAGGATGTGACAAAGGTAACGGTTTATTCAAATCAGCCAGAGGTTGAGCTTTTCGCAAACGGCAAAAGCCTCGGCAAGCAGAAATGCGGCGATCATTTCTTCCGCTTTGATGTTCCCGTCAGCCCCGAAACAAAGCTCCACGCCGTTGCAGGCGAATGCACGGACGATAGCTTTATCCGCAGAGTTGAAAAATTCAACGAAGATTACCGCCTTAAAGAAAAAGGTGCGGTTCTGAATTGGTTCGACATTACCGAGCGTGAGGGCTATTTCTCGCTCAACGACAAAATGGGCGATGTTATGAAATCCCCCGAGGGAATGATGTTCTTTGCGGGTCTTGTCAAGAAGCTTATGGCTTCGGGTGGCAAGGGCGGCTTGATGGCAGGCTTTGAAATGAGCGAAGGCATGATGCAGATGATGGGCGGATTCACTATAATCAGGCTCACGAACCTTATCGGAACGGCAGGAATCAAATTCACCAAGGAGCAGCTTCTTGAACTGAACGCCAAGCTCAATCAGATTAAAAAGCCTTAATTTTAACAACAACTGGACTCATAATAATTCTTTTCCAAAAGCAAAAGTCTCCCGTCGGAACATTGCGTCCGTTCGGGAGACTTTGCTTTTATGGAGTATTACATCATTTCAATGAATCTGT
>JBJEQD010000048.1:0-10170 GCA_051881575.1 Acutalibacteraceae bacterium
ATCCAAAGAATACGGCGGAGATTCTCATTGACGGCGAAAAGGTAGGCGTTATCTGCGCCCTTCATCCCGCAAACCGCTCAAAGCTTGACAAAACTGCGGCGGCAGTCTGCTTTGAAATTGACCTTGGCGACTTCAGCTCAATCAATGCGGGCGCAATCGCTTTCAGAGAGCCGAGCACTCAGCAGTCAACTTATTATGACCTTTCAATCGTTCTTCCCGAGAACACGAAGTATTCCGATATCGCCGCTTGCTGGGAGACTCTCGGCCTTTCGGAGCTTGAAAGCGCAAGGGTAATCGATACCTATGAGAAGCTCGGCTTCAGGAGCATCACGGTTCGCCTTGTCTTTGCGGCTATGGACAGAACGCTCGAAATGGAAGAAGTTCAGGGCTGGATTGATGAAATTCTTTCAAATCTCGGCAAAATCGGAGTAACTTTAAGAGCATAAAATGCTTATTTGGAACAAAATTATTAATATCCGGTAACTTTTTCAAAAAAAGCATTGTTTTATTTTGAAAGGTGTTATATAATATGATGGTACGGAGGTGACCGAAAATGACTGATAAGACAATCAAATTTTCGATTAAGGATGAAAATGAAGCGGAGATGAAAAAGAATCTTCTCGCCGTCTATGAGGCCTTGAACGAAAAGGGCTACAACTCGATCAGCCAGATCGTCGGCTATATCCTCTCCGAGGACCCGACCTATATAACGACTCATAACAATGCACGCAGCCTTGTCAGAAGGCTCGACAGAGACGAGCTTCTTCAAGCGATGGTAAAGTGCTATCTCGGAATTAAATAATAACTTGGAGGAGCAATATTTATGGCAAAGAAAAATAACTTTCTTATGTATAAGGGCAGACCTCTTGTCAGAAACGGCAAAACGATTTATTACGGCTACATGAGCGACCCCTATGTTGTTATCATGCAGATAACGAGCACCCGTGAAGTCAAAGGCGTTGAGGTTGCGGGCAGGGTAGTTGTTCAGCTTGTCAGAACCGACCCCGAGGTCAGAATGAAAGACAAGATTGTCAAGAAAGCCGAGCGCATTGGCATTTATAACGCTATGGATATCGGCTGTATCTGGCTTGAGAGAGAGCTTAAAGAAACGGCTTAAATCCCCGCTTTAATGTGAACCAAATTAACACTTCGCACCGTCGGAATGCTTCGGCGGTGCGCTTTTTTTGCCTGAAAATGATGCTGTCAGCAATACAAACCACGGCAAAACTCACAAAAATCAGGGCTGTTAATTGTATATTTTATCAAATATCACCTATAAAAATTTGTTTTATATATTGCATTATTATAATAATCGTTGTATAATGACAAATATAACCCGCCAGATTATTTCGGATTTCAGGGCGTTTGCCCTTAATCATATTATTATTTTACGGAGGTTATTCCATGAAGAAACTACTTGCAATTCTTATGGCTCTCGCTCTTGTTGTTTGCTGCTTCGCTGCTTGCGGAGACAAAACGGCAAAAGATCCCGACAACGGCGACAATACCGCTGCCACACCGCTTACCATTGAAAACAATGTTATCAAAATCGGCGTATTTGAGCCTGCAACAGGCGAAAACGGCGCAGGCGGTATGCAGGAAGTTCTCGGCATCAGATATGCCAATTCCGTTGCTCCGACAGTCACAATCGGCGGAACCGAATACAAAATCGAGCTTGTTGAGGTTGACAATCAGTCCGACAAGGCAGCCGCAGTTACCGCTGCTTCTCAGCTTGTAAGCTCAAATGTTGTTGCAGTTCTCGGTTCATACGGCTCAGGCGTTTCAATTGCCGCCGGCGAAACCTTCAAGGAGAACAAGATTCCCGCTATCGGATGCTCCTGCACCAATCCTCAGGTTACTCTCGATAACGATTATTATTTCCGTGTTTGCTTCCTTGATCCTTTCCAGGGCACGGTTATGGCAAACTACGCTAAGTCACAGGGCGCAACCACCGCTGCCGTTATCAATCAGAACGGTGACGACTATTCAACAGGTCTTGCCAACTACTTCAAAGAGGCTTTCAAGGCTAACGGCGGTACAATCGCTTATGAAGGAACTTACAACACCAACGAAACAGATTTCAATGCTCAGCTTGCCGCTGTAAAGGCTGCAAATCCCGATGTTCTTTTCGTTCCCTCATCAATTCAGACCGCAGGCCTTCTTATCAAGCAGGCTAAGGAAATCGGCGTTACCGCAAAGATTATGGCCGGCGACACATGGGAGAACGCAACAATCATCGAAAACGCAGGCGCTGCAAACTGTGAAGGCGTTGCTTTCTCAACCTTCTTTGATGAGAACGATGCAGGCGCAGCAGAATTCGTTAACGGCTACAAGGCTTTCCTTAACAGCTCTGCTGAAAACCTCAAGCTCAACGGCAATAACGACACCGTTGCCGCTGTTTCAGCTCTCGGTTATGACGCATATATGACAATTTATAAGGCACTTGAAGGCCTTACCGCAGACAAGCTCACCAAAGAGGCTCTCAGAGATTCTCTTGCGGCTGTTAACTACGCAGGCGTTACCGGAAATGTCACCTTTGACGAAAACGGCGATGCAAACAAGGATATGGCTTACATCAAGACCATGACAAACGGCGCATTCAAGTTTGTCGGCACTCAGAAGACTGACGGCACATTCACCGCAGCATAATTATTATTGCACATTGTTCGGAAACGGCGAGAGCATCTTGCCCTCGCCGTTTTTCCTTATCAGGATTAATAACAGCAGGGGGATGACCCATGACTACCTTTTTACAGAACTGCCTGACGGGCATTTCAATCGGCAGCATTTATGCCTTGATAGCTATCGGTTACACGATGGTTTACGGCATTCTGCGCCTGATCAACTTCGCTCACGGCGATATTTTTATGATGGCAGGTTATATAATGATAATCTGCATGACGGATTTGCTTATTCCGTGGTATATTTCAATTGTAATTGTTATTGCGGCAACCGTTCTTCTCGGCGTTCTGATTGAGAGAATCGCATATAAGCCGCTCAGAAGCGCTCCGAGAATGTCGATAATGATTTCGGCAATCGGCGTTTCTTATTTCCTTCAGAACTTCGCAACCTATCTGTTCTCCGCCCAGCCTAAGGCATATCCTCAGATTGCATTTCTCAACAAGAGAATTGAAATCGGCGGAGTTTCAACTTCAATAGTAACCTTTATCACCCCGATTCTGACCGTTTTGCTCGTTGTTGCCCTCGTTATTCTTGTTAATAAAACAAAAATCGGTATGGCAATGCGTGCCGTTTCAAAGGATTTTGAAACAAGTCAGCTTATGGGAATAAAGATTAACTATGTTATCAGTATGACATTTGTTATCGGCTGCGCTCTTGCCGCAATCGGTTCAATCTTATATTTCACTCCGAGACCGTCGGTTATGCCGCTTTCGGGCTCTCTGCCCGGCCTAAAATGCTTTGTTGCAGCCGTTTTCGGCGGCATCGGAAGCATCCCAGGCGCACTTATAGGCGGATTTATTATCGGCGTTTGCGAAACCTTTGTTAAGGGCAGTTCTTTCTCGGAGTTCAGCGATGTCTTTACTTTCGTTGTGCTTATTCTCGTTCTGCTCATCAAGCCCACCGGATTGTTCGGAGAAAAGATAAAGGAGAAGGTATGATATGAAAAAGTCATTGAAAATCATTTTATCTGCCATCCTTTTCGCCGCTGTCTGCGGAGTTATCATCTATGAGGGCGAAGCGGCGGGCAAATCCTCAATGTTCAGAACGGTTTTGCAGCTCAGCTCAATCTATATGCTGCTGGCGGTTTCGCTCAACCTGCTTAACGGCTTTACGGGTCTGTTTTCGCTCGGTCAGGCGGGATTTATGACAATCGGAGCATATACCTATGCGATTCTGACCATTCCCGTTGAATCAAGAAACGGCGTTTATTATCTCTACGGCGTTGCGGATTTTCTTAAAAACATTGAACTTCCCATCGTTGTTGCGCTTATCGTTGCGGGCTTGGCGGCGGCGTTGCTTGCGGCGCTTATCGGCGCTCCCGTTCTCCGCCTCAAGAGCGACTATCTTGCAATCGCAACCCTCGGTTTTGCAGAGGTCGTCAGAATAGTCGTTGCTTCTTCTCCGCTCAATAAGATAACCAACGGTTCTCTCGGCCTTAAAAAGATTCCCGGATTTGAGTCATATTACGGCATTTTTATCGTTGCATTTATCTGCATCGCTCTGATTGCATTGCTGCTCAATTCGACCTTCGGCAGAGCTTTTAAAGCAATAAGAGACGATGAAATTGCCGCAGAGGCAATGGGGATTAACCTTTCAAGGCACAAGCAGATGTCTTTTGTTATCAGCTCGTTCTTCTCGGGCATTGGCGGCGCTCTGATGGCAATGTTCCTCGGCTCGATTTCGTCAACAACATTCACAATTGCTTCGGCAACCTATTTTATTCTGCTCATCGTTGTTATCGGCGGCATGGGCAGCGTTTCGGGCAGTGTTATTTCCGCTTTCATCGTCATTGCGGCGAGAGAGTGGTGGCTTCGCTTCCTTGACGAAACTCACTACATCGGAGATTTTCAGGTTCCGCTCCTTAAAACGGGCTTCCGCATGGTTGTTTTCTCCGTTATTCTTATGATTGTCGTTCTTTTCTTCAGAAAAGGTATCATGGGCGACAAGGAATTTTCATGGGATATGATTGCGAATCTGTTCAAAAAACGCAAGTCAAAATCGGGGCAGGAGGTGCAGTCTGAATGAGTAAAAATGTACTTCGTGTTCAGGATATAACAATGCAGTTCGGCGGCGTTGTTGCCGTTGACAATCTCACAATGGAAATCAACGAGGGCGAAATTGTTTCGCTTATCGGCCCCAACGGTGCGGGAAAAACAACGGTTTTCAATGCCGTAACGGGCGTTTACGCTCCGACGAACGGTGAGGTTGTTTTTAACGGCGAGGTTATTGCCTCAAACCATCCCCACGGCAAAATGAAAAAGCTTTATGCGGGTCAGAACAACGGCAAATATCAGAAAATCGTTGAGCATACGCCCGACTATATCGCCAAAAAAGGCATTGCAAGAACATTCCAGAATATCCGCCTTTTCAAATCCATGACGGTTCTTGAAAATGTTCTTGTTGCAAAGCATATGCGCCGTTCAAGCAACATTTTCACCGCAACGCTTCATCTTAACGCAAAAGAAGAAAAAAGAATGCGTGAAGAAAGCCTTGAATTGCTCAGAATTCTCGGGCTTGAAAGCGTTAAGGACGAAATTGCGAGCAATCTGCCTTACGGCAAACAGCGTCACCTTGAAATTGCAAGAGCGCTTGCAACCTCTCCGAGCCTTCTGCTTCTCGACGAGCCTGCGGCCGGCATGAATCCGCAGGAAACAGATGAGCTGACGGCGTTTATCAGGGACATCCGTGATAAATTCAAGCTGACGGTCTTTGTTATCGAGCATCACATGAATCTTGTTATGGATATTTCGGACAGAATTTATGTTATTGACTTCGGTAAGCTTATTTCAAGCGGAACTCCCGAGGTTGTTCAGAACGATCCCAAGGTTATCGAAGCGTATCTGGGGGTGAGCGAAGATGAGTAATATTCTTGAAATAAAAGACCTTGTTGTTTCATACGGCGGCATTGAAGCGGTCAAAAAAGTATCGCTAAATGTTGAGCAGGGCAAGATAGTAACGCTTATCGGAGCAAACGGTGCAGGCAAAAGCACAACCCTGAAATCAATCGCAGGCATCGTCAGGCCCAAGAGCGCTTCAATCAAGTTCAACGGCGAAGAAATTTGCGGAAAATCGCCCGACTACATCGTTTCAAAGGGCATAACCCTTGTTCCCGAGGGCAGACGGGTTTTCCCGAATCTGACCGTTCTTGAAAACCTGAAAATTGGGGCGTATCTCCGCAAAGACAAAGCGGGAATCAAAGCGGATATCGAGCATGTATATCAGCTTTTCCCGAGGCTTAAAGAGAGAGAATGGCAGCAGGCGGGCACGCTCTCGGGCGGCGAACAGCAGATGCTTGCCGTCGGCAGAGCATTGATGAGCAAGCCCAAGCTTATTATGATGGACGAGCCGTCTCTCGGCCTTGCACCGCTGGTTGTCAAGGGTATTTTTGATATCATTAAAACCGTCAACCAAGAGGGGATAACCGTTCTCCTGATTGAACAGAACGCCAATATGGCTCTTAAAGCCGCCGATTGGGGCTATGTTATGGAGACAGGCGTTATAACCATGGAAGGAACGGGCAGAGAGCTCCTTGAAAACGAAGAAATAAAAGAAGCTTATCTCGGCAAACAGAGAAGCTGAGCGGGCACATCAAAACCATAAAAGCAGATTACGGGCAGATTCCCGAAAGGTTTCAACCCGTAATCTGTTTTTATGTTAACCGTAGGAAATATATTGAATTTTTCAGGCATTTATGGTAAAGTGTATGAGTAAAAAATGAAAGGTGCATCAAAACCATGAAAAGATTTTTATGTTTATCAATCGCTCTGTTAATCTTTATTTCTTCGCTTTGTGTTTCTGCATATGCCGCAGACGATTCCTGCGGATTTGCGGTCGCAACGGATCTTCATTATGTTCATCCGCTTCCGAATGCCGATGATTATGTTGTTGCAGAAAATTTCGGCTCAAATATTGAGGGGAAAAAGTATCAGCACGAGAGCGGTTTTATTATCGATGAATTTCTCCGTCAATGCGCTGAGGATGATGGCTGTGATTTCGTTCTGCTTTCAGGCGACCTTGTAACCTACGGCAGAGATTTTGTCGAGGATCACTATGCTTTGGCTCAGAAGTTCAGAGATTTTGAGCAGTCAACGGGCAAACAGGTTTATGTTATCAACGGCAACCATGATAACGGCACGGATACCTTCACGGATTCCGAAAAGTTCAGAGAGGTTTATTATGAATTCGGCTATGATAAGGCTTTTTCGGTTGACGAGAGCTGCTGTTCATACGCTGTCAATCTCAATGACAAATACGGCTTGATAGCCCTTGACAGCTGTGATGAACAGTATCATCTTACCTGCGGAGTTGACTACAAGAGAGTCGATTGGGTCAGAAAACAGGCAAAGACGATAACCGACAGCGGAAGATATCCCATTCTGATAATGCACCATAATCTGCTTGAACATATGCCGCTGGAGCTTATCATTCAGGATAAATATATTGTTCCTTTCCCGAGAACATATGCTTCATTGTTTGCGGATTGGGGAATCAAGCTGGTTTTCACCGGTCACACTCACAATGCAGATGCCGTTTCATACACAAGCCCGTCGGGCAATGTTATCTATGATTTCTGCTCTGCCGCAATTTCGCAGTATCCTTTGCAGTACAGGCAGTTCAGCCTTACGGATAAAGCCATATCCTACGAAATGAAGACCGTCAACAGAATTGATACCGATGCTCTCAGCTCGGTTGTTTCGGGCTATTCAGAAGAACGCCTCAATGCAATGGCAACCGATTTCCCCGCATTTGCGGCTGAAAAGCAGAAAAGAGAAAACATCGACGATATCAAGAAAATGGTTTCTGCACAGGGTCTTGGAATCAGCGAGAGCAGCCCGATTTACGGCTTTATTGACGATTCTTGCGAAGCAGTAAACAATCTGTTCGATATGCCGCTTTACGGCGAAAACAGCGTTCAGGAGCTTGCAAAGGAATACGGAGTTAATATTCCGGAAAGTAAATACAGCACCGTTTGGGATATGGCGGGCGATGTGTCGCTGAATTATTCAGCGGGCAACAAGATTTACGGCAGTAACAGCATTGAAGCCAAGATTGCTCTCGGTGCGGCGAAGGTTGCTCTGAGAGGAATTGTCAGAGGAAAAACCGACAGCTTCCTTTCTTCGGGTGCTGATGCGGTTCTGAGCGGAACAGGCTTAAGTGAAAAGATAGCTTCTCTCGGCATTTCAACTCCGTCTGAACGCTTTGCGGCGGCTGTTATTTCGGTTGTCATTGAAGCGTTCGGCGAGGATAACGACGGCGTTGATAACATAAGCGGAACGATTCCGGGCTACGGAGTTCAGACGAATTGCTTTTCAAGCGCTTGCGGCTTAATAGTCTCCGCTTATTCAAGATTCATTATGTATATAAATATCATTATCGGAGCGTTGATGTCCTGAGTGCATATATCGTGAAAGGATGATTCTTCTGAGAATAAAACCGAATTATGAAAATCTCGATTCGTGGGCGCCGTATGCGAACGATATTATGGTTGAATATGTGCAGTGCGTCGATGAGGGGCTGGACATTGAACAATACAAAGAATTATTTGAAGCGGTCTCAAAGCTTGAAAATACCGAGATTAAAAAAGATTTTGCCGATGTTATTCAGAAAATAGTTCGTTCGGCAAAAATCATAGACGGTTATAAATATAACGAGCCGTCAACCCTTGATGAAATAAAAGTGTTGAGAAAAGAGCATAGGTTCAAGGAAAATTCTCTTGATGAAAAAACTCTTGAAAGCAAAATTCACGGCGCATGGATGGGAAGAGCCTGCGGATGTCTGCTCGGTAAGCCTGTTGAGTGCATCAGAACCGACGAGCTTGTGCCTCTGCTTAAACATAGCGGGAACTATCCCATGCACAGATATATTCTGAGCACCGATATAACCGATGAAATGTGCGAAAATTTCAAATTTCAGCTTCGTGGCAAGTCATATGCCGACACCGTTGACGGAATGCCCGTTGACGATGACACAAATTATGTTGTTCTTGCTCAGAAGATAATCAACGATTACGGCAGAGATTTCAAGCCTTCCGATGTTGCCGAAGCATGGATAAAATATCAGCCGATAAATGCTTATTTTACAGCCGAAAGAGTGGCTTTTCAGAACTTTATCAAGGGCTATGAGCCGCCGTTTTCGGCAATTAACGAGAACCCATACCGTGAATGGATCGGCGCACAGATAAGAGGCGATTATTTCGGCTATATCAATCCCGGCAAACCCGACCGGGCGGCGGATATGGCGTTCAGAGATGCGAGCATTTCACACATCAAAAACGGAATTTACGGCGAAATGTTTGCTTCTGCGATGATTGCCTGCGCAGCGGTTACGGACAGCATTGAGGACATCATTCTCGGCGGTATTGCCCAGATTCCCGCTTCTTCAAGGCTTTATGAAGCAATTGCCGGCGTACTTGAAGACTATAGAAGCGGAGTGCCTCAGGCAGACAGCTTCAAAAAAATTCATACCCTTTTCGATGAATATTCGGGTCACGGCTGGTGCCACACGATTTCAAACGCAATGATAGTTGCCGCCGCTTTGCTTTACGGCGGGGGAGACTTCGGAAAATCAATTTGCATGGCGGTCGAAACAGGCTTTGACACCGACTGCAACGGCGCAACCGTCGGTTCGGTTCTCGGCATGAGAAACGGCATTGACGGCATCGGCGAGGAGTGGAAAAAGCCAATCAACGATAAGATTCATACCTCGATTTTCGGCGTCGAAACGGTTCATATTTCCAAAATGGCAAAAGCAACTCTGAAACATATTGAATGAGGTTGTTCTGATGAAAAATATTCTTGTAATAGGCAGCGCAAACATGGATTTGACTATTTTCACCGACCGTATGCCGAAGCTCGGTGAAACCGTCACGGGCTATGACTTTTCGCTCAACTGCGGAGGAAAGGGCGCAAATCAGGCGGTTGCCGCCGCAAAGCTTGGAGGCTCGGTCAGCTTTATCGGAGCGCTGGGAAATGATGCCTACGGCGATACTCTTATCGAAAATTTCAAACAGCATATTATTAAGTTTGAGGGTGTTGTTTCTGATAAAGTTTCAACGGGCACGGCAAGTATAACCGTTGTCGGCGGTGACAATTTTATAATTTTAAACGAGGGTGCAAACGGAATTGTAGCTCCCGAGTTAATTGAGGAAAAAGCGGATTTAATCAAAGAAGCCGACTTCCTCATCATGCAGCTTGAAATCCCCGCAGAGACCGTTGCAAGAGCGGCGGAAATTGCAAAATCAGGCGGAACGGCTGTTGTTATCAATCCCGCCCCGATGAAAGAAATGCCTGACAGCCTTTTTGCGGCAACGGATATAATGATTCCGAACGAGCACGAAGCGGAGCTTTTGACGGGGATTGCGGTAAGGAACAAGGCGGATGCCGAAAAAGCGATAAAAGCCATAAGAAGCAAAGGCGTCAAAACCGTTATTATAACTCTAGGCGAAAAGGGATGTGTTTATAATGTCGGCGAAGAAATATTTGAGCATCA
>JBJEQD010000049.1:0-10132 GCA_051881575.1 Acutalibacteraceae bacterium
GCGGGAATATAACCTCATAAAGCAAAAATGAGTATCAAAAGGTGTACCTTTTGATTCCCATTTTCATAAATTGAATTATACCAATAATCCTTTATAATATCAATACTTTTTTGCTTTTTATTACAAAAAGTAATGCTTTTTGCAAAACAGATCTTTGCTAAAAGCTATTATCAAAAGGTACGCTTTTTGATAATAGTATTTGTATGAAGAGGAAAATTGATATGAATCTAACTAATCCCCAAAAGTTAATTTATGATATGGAGAAATATGCAGGTGGATCTATATCTGTTGTCTGCGGTAGCATGCTTATAAAAACCGATAAGTCTGTTGAAGAAATGACGAGAGCTGTCAATGAGATTTATAGGATAAACGATGCTTTGAGAATCAGGGTGTTGGAAGAAAACGGACAACCGCATCAATATATAGCAGAGTATGCGACGCAGGAAATAGAAGTTCTAACATTTAACAGAAAAGAAGAACTTGACAACTATGCTTCTAAATACGCTAAAGAGCCGCTTGATTTTTACGGCTCTCTTTGTGATATAAAAATTGTTATTTTGCCTGACAGAAAAGGGATTCTTGCAAAACTTCACCATTTTGTTTCTGACGCATGGGCGCTTTCTCTTCTTGGTACTC
Organism: Acutalibacteraceae bacterium; assembly: GCA_051881575.1. Taxonomy (GTDB): domain Bacteria; phylum Bacillota; class Clostridia; order Oscillospirales; family Acutalibacteraceae; genus CAG-177. The sequence continues at coordinate 637 of JBJEQD010000049.1, forward strand.
AATTTAACAAAATTCTGCACGGTGAAGAAGTTGAGGCATATTCTTATACTGATTATATCGAAAGTGAAAATATATATATCCAAAGCAAACGCTATCAAAAGGATAAGAAATGCTTTCTTGAGCAATTCAAAAAATGCGAAGAAGTAACGTATATTAACGAAAAGCAAAGTGACAGCATGAATGCCCGCCGCAAGACATTTATAATCGATAATATAAAAACCCGGCAAATCAATGACTATGCACGAAAAAAAGAAACATCTTCTTTTATGCTGTTTGCGACGGCTCTTGCGGCATATATGAACCGTACCAAAATGAATACCGAAAAATTCTATATCGGCACAGCGGTACTTAACCGAAACAGCATAAAAGAGAAAAACACGGCAGGTATGTTTATCAACACTGTGCCAATGCTTATTGAACTTGACAACACAAAATCTTTTGCAGAAAACCTTTCAGGTATTGAAGAAACAGCATTTTCGGTATTCCGTCATCAAAAGTATAACTACGGTGATGTATTGACTGATATACGCAAAGAGTATGGCTTTAACGAGAAGCTTTATGATGTAATGCTCAGTTATCAAAACGCGAAGGTAATCGGCGGTGAGGCTGAGACAACATGGTATCACAGCGGTGAACAAAGCGAGAGTCTTCAGATTCATATTGACGACCGTGATAATGAGGGCATTTTCCGTATTCATTATGACTATCAGACTGAAAAGTTTACAGAGCATGAAATTGAAATGCTTCATCAGCACATCTGCAATTTGCTTTTTGATGCGGTAGAGCATTCCGGCAAAAAGCTTTATGAATTGGATATTCTGACCGCTGACGAACAGCAAAAGCTTCTGTATGCTTTCAACGATACCGCCGTAGACTATCCAAGGGACAAGTGCGTCCATCAGCTGTTTGAGGAGCAGTCGGCAAAAACACCTGATAAAACAGCGGTTGTTGCCTGTGATAGAACGCTGACATACCAAGAGCTGAACGAAGAAGCAAACAGAATTGCTCATTCACTCATTGAAAAAGGCGTAGGTGTCGGCGATATTGTTGCCTTTATGCTTCCGAGAAGAAGCTATCTGATTGCAACCATGCTCGGTATTCTTAAATCGGGTGCGGCATATATGCCGATTGACCCGGATTATCCACAAGACAGAATTGACTATATGCTTTCCGACAGCGGAGCGAAACTTTGTATCACTGATACTAACATATCTGAACTTCTGAATAACGATAATACAAATAATCCCTGTGTCGATATGACAAGCGAAAGCCTTTGCTATTGCATTTATACATCAGGTTCAACCGGTAAGCCGAAAGGCACATTGTTAACACACGCTAATGTTGTTAACTACGTAAATAATAATAATAATAACGTGGTGCACAGAATAATTAAAGACAGCTACAAAAGCATCGTTTCGGTAACAACGGTCGGCTTTGATATTTTTGTTACCGAAAGCCTGCTTCCACTTGCAAACGGTATGGAAATTTTGCTTGCAAGTGAAGAACAGGCAAAATTCCAGTCGGAGCTGAATTTACTCATCAAGCAAAACTCTGCCGATGTGATACAGACAACGCCGACAAAGATGAAATCACTGATTGTCGATAAACAACAGCTAGATTATTTAAAAACGGTCAAGGTCATTATTCTCGGCGGCGAAGCACTGGAAAAATCTCTCGTTGAAGAACTGAAAGAAATAACCGAAGCTGAAATTTTCAATATCTACGGTCCGACAGAAACGACAGTATGGTCAACGAATGCCGAAATAAAAGAAGCTGACATCACTATCGGCAAACCCATAGCCAACACACAGATTTACATAGTAGATAAATATATGTGTCCTACCCCAATCGGAGTCACGGGTGAACTTTGCATTGCCGGAGACGGAGTCGGTGCAGGCTATCTCAACCGCCCCGAATTGACAGCGGAAAAGTTCATTGACAATCCGTTTGGCAAAGGAAAGCTGTATAAAACCGGTGACCTTGCCTATTGGCGAGAGGACGGAAACATCGTCTATGTAGGCAGAAACGATTTTCAGGTAAAAATCAGGGGTTTACGCATTGAGCTTGGAGAGATTGAAAACGCAATTTGCGGCATAGACGGAATCTCACAGGCTGTTGTCGTTGTGCGAAAAAATATCGAGGGCAGACAGCTTATCTGCGCTTTCTATACGGGCACTGAAACCGATGCAAAAGAAATCCGTAGTCACATCGGCGAAAAGCTTCCGAAGTATATGCTTCCGCACATCTTTACTCACCTTGACGAAATGCCGCTGACCTCAAGCGGAAAGATCAACCGTAAAGCACTCCCGGAAGTGGATCTGTATTCGGCTGACGGCAAAGCGGAATATGTTGCACCGCAGACGGAAAGAGAAAAAATTCTTGTGGCGGCGGTTGAAACGGTTCTTGGCTGTGAAAAGATCAGCATACTTGATAACTTCTTCGACCTCGGCGGAGACAGCCTGAAAGCGATTGAACTGATCAGCAAGCTTGAAATGTACGGCTTTGATGTTCAGATTAAAACCGTATTCTCGTGCGAGACAATCAAAGACCTTGCCGAAGCCCTTACGGTCAAAAAAGCAGAACGCAAAAAGGTTGAATACGGCAATGTACTTCCGGCAACACCGGCACAGATGCGTGTCTATACGGCACAGAGTATGAACCTGAATTCCACACTGTATAACATTCCGTATATCTTTAAGACGGAAAATCTTGATCCGGAAAGACTTGAAAAAGCCGTAAATGAGCTGATCGCAAGGCATGAAAGCCTGAGAACGCATTTTGAAAACCGGAACGGACAGATTGTTCAGGTGATTGACGAAACGGCAAAAACAGCAGTAACAAAACTTGCAAACAATGAATTTACGGATTTTATCAAGCCATTTGATCTTACAAAATCCCCGCTTGTCCGTGCCGGATATCATGGCGATACGGTCATTATTGATATGCATCATATCATTTCCGACGGCGGCAGTATGCCTGTTTTCTTCCGTGAGCTGAATGAGCTGTACATGGGAAGAAAAATAGAATCCGAAGCTGTTCAGTACGGTGAATTTGCCTGCGAAACGCAGAAAAACGAAGAAAGCGAAAAATACTGGCTTTCCGTCTATGATGATGAGCCACCGGTGCTTGAAATCAATACGGACTTCAAACGTGGTCAGAAGCAAAGCTTCAACGGCAATGCGGTTTATGATACACTGGATATTGAACTGCATAACAAGATTCTTGCATTCTCAAAAGAACAAGGTATCACGCCTTATGTTGTCTATATGGCGGGATTTAATATCCTGTTGTCGAAATTCAGCGGTAACGAGGATATCGTTGTCGGTATGCCGATCAGCGGCAGAGATACCGAAAAGCTTGACACAATCGGAATGTTTGTCAATACAATTGCTTTGAGAAACAAGCCTGTCGGAACGAAACCCGTGACGGAATTTCTGCAGGAAGTCAAAGAAAACTCGATTGCCGCAATCAATCATCAGGATTACCCATACGGCAAACTTGTCAAAAAGCTGAATATCAGCACAACCGACCGCAATCCGCTGTTTGATGTAATGCTTGCATATCAGAGCGAGCAGATGACGGACATTGTGTTCGGTGACAAAAAAGCAGAGCTGCTGCCGATTCCGGCAACAACGGCAAAATATGACATTACCTTCAATGTCATGCCGAGAGAAAACGATGTTGTCATCATGGTGGAATACTGCACCGATCTTTACAAAGAGGAAACGATAAACAGATTCGTTGACGGTTACAAACTGATACTGAATCAACTGCTTGACGGTGAAACGGCATTGAAAGATATTACAGCTGTTTCCGAACCGGAACAGCAAAAGCTTCTGTATGCTTTCAACGATACCGCCGTAGACTATCCAATGGACAAGTGCGTCCATCAGCTGTTTGAAGAGCAGGTAGAGAAAACACCGGACAAAACAGCGGTTATTGCCTTCGATAGAACGCTGACATACCAAGAGCTGAACGAAGAAGCAAACAGAATTGCTCATTCACTCATTGAAAAAGGCGTAGGTGTCGGCGATATTGTTGCCTTTATGCTTCCGAGAAGAAGCTATCTGATTGCAACCATGCTCGGTATTCTTAAATCGGGTGCGGCATATATGCCGATTGACCCGGATTATCCACAAGACAGAATTGACTATATGCTTTCCGACAGCGGAGCGAAACTTTGTATCACTGATACTAACATATCTGAACTTCTGAATAACGATAATACAAATAATCCCTGTGTCGATATGACAAGCGAAAGCCTTTGCTATTGCATTTATACATCAGGTTCAACCGGTAAGCCGAAAGGCACATTGTTAACACACGCTAATGTTGTTAACTACGTAAATAATAATAATAATAACGTGGTGCACAGAATAATTAAAGACAGCTACAAAAGCATCGTTTCGGTAACAACGGTCGGCTTTGATATTTTTGTTACCGAAAGCCTGCTTCCACTTGCAAACGGTATGGAAATTTTGCTTGCAAGTGAAGAACAGGCAAAATTCCAGTCGGAGCTGAATTTACTCATCAAGCAAAACTCTGCCGATGTGATACAGACAACGCCGACAAAGATGAAATCACTGATTGTCGATAAACAACAGCTAGATTATTTAAAAACGGTCAAGGTCATTATTCTCGGCGGCGAAGCACTGGAAAAATCTCTCGTTGAAGAACTGAAAGAAATAACCGAAGCTGAAATTTTCAATATCTACGGTCCGACAGAAACGACAGTATGGTCAACGAATGCCGAAATAAAAGAAGCTGACATCACTATCGGCAAACCCATAGCCAACACACAGATTTACATAGTAGATAAATATATGTGTCCTACCCCAATCGGAGTCACGGGTGAACTTTGCATTGCCGGAGACGGAGTCGGTGCAGGCTATCTCAACCGCCCCGAATTGACAGCGGAAAAGTTCATTGACAATCCGTTTGGCAAAGGAAAGCTGTATAAAACCGGTGACCTTGCCTATTGGCGAGAGGACGGAAACATCGTCTATGTAGGCAGAAACGATTTTCAGGTAAAAATCAGGGGTTTACGCATTGAGCTTGGAGAGATTGAAAACGCAATTTGCGGCATAGACGGAATCTCACAGGCTGTTGTCGTTGTGCGAAAAAATATCGAGGGCAGACAGCTTATCTGCGCTTTCTACACAGGCGAAGAAAAGCCGGCAAAGGAAATCCGTAGTCAGATTGGCACCAAATTGCCCAAATATATGCTTCCTCATATTTTTACTCACCTTGATGAAATGCCGCTGACTTCAAGCGGTAAAATAAACCGTAAGGCACTCCCAGAGGTGGGTTTGTATGCCATTGATACAACCGCAGAATATGTAGCTCCAGAAAATGAACAGCAAAAAGAGATTTGCAGATTGATTGAATCAGTCCTTGGCTGTGAAAAAGTCGGCATCAACGATAATTTCTTCGATATCGGCGGCGATTCACTCAAAGCCATTGAATTTGTTTCTGAGGCACATAACGAGGGGATTTATTTCAAACTTCAAAATGTTTTTGACTATCCCACAGTAAAGGCTCTTAATGAATGTATTGAAAACGGCGATAAGCAAAACATCTCGTTTGATGATATTGACTTTAATCGTGTTAATAGAGTTTTAGAGAAAAACAAGCTTGACTACATCACTGCTCCCAAAAAGAGTGATGTCGGTAATGTTCTCATTGCCGGCGCTACGGGATATTTAGGCATTCACATTCTTGCCGATTTCCTTGATAATGACAAAGGCATCGCTTATTGCATGGTCAGAGGAAAAGATAAAAATGATAGCACCAAACGCTTGAATGAATTGCTCAGTTTCTACTTTGACGATAAATATGTCGATATGAATCGAATTGAGGTGATTTGTGCCGACTTGCAGAAAGACAAATTCGGCTTATCTGACGAAAAGTATGCTGATTTGCTCGGTAAGGTTGATACTGTTATTAACTGTGCCGCCAGTGTGAAACATTACGGTTCCTATCAATATTTTTATGATGTAAATGTTGAAACTGTAAAACGTCTAATTGAATTTTGCAAAAAAGCCAATGCTAAACTGATTCACACTTCAACAATCAGTGTATCGGGAAATAGCTTTGCTGAGGAGTTTTCCGGTAGCACAAGTAAAAATGAACTTCATTTTTATGAAAGTGATTTGTACATAGGTCAACCTCTTGACAATGTATATGCCCGCAGCAAATTTGAAGCTGAAAAAGCCGTTTTGGAGGCTATCGCCGATGGCTTAAAGGCGAACATTATGCGAATGGGACAGTTGACAAACCGATATAGCGACGGTAAGTTCCAGAAGAATTACGAAAGCAATGCATTTTTGAAGAGAATACGCGCGGTACTTGAATTAGGTGTTGCTCCTGATTATCTCGGAGATTTGTATGCAGAATTCACCCCTATTGATGAAGCGGCGAATGCTGTTATGACTATCGCTCGGCATTTCAGCAATGAACAAACAGTATTTCATATCAACAGCATAAAAGTTGTATATTTGGATAAACTGCTTGAATCATTTAATAATCTCGGCTTTAAACTTAAAGCAGTTGATGGTGCAAAATTCACCCAAATCTTGCGGCAAACTGCAAAGCAAGCAGATACTGAGCATATATTTGAAACGTTTATCAATGATATTGATGAAAATGATATGCTCAATTACGACAGCAATATTCGAATCGAAAACGATTTTACTGTTCGGTATCTTAAACAGCTTGGGTTTGAATGGCATGATATTGATATTGAATATTTGCGAAAGTATGTTGAGTATTTCAGAAAGATTGGTTATTTAAAATGAGAAAGAACTATCCTTTTTATAAAAACGAACCTATTGACTCAATCTTTAATTTAGTTAAAAGATCGAGTATCCTTTATGGTGATTCTATTGCAGTAAAGTATAAAAAGAAAAAGCAATTACACGAAAAAACTTATAATGAATTATATTCAGATAGCATTAGAGCCGCACAGTTTCTTTTGAGCCAACATTTAAGTAAGGGACATATTGCAATTTTAGGTTCATCGTCTTATGAGTGGATTGTTTCTTACTTAGGAATTGTTTTTGCCGGGTTAGTCGTTGTACCAATTGACAGGGAATTGCCTGAAAACGAAATAGCGGAGCTTATTTTGCAATCAGATACTGATTGTATACTGTTTGACGAACAGTACCATGAAACCGTTACATCTCTAATGGATAGTATTCGCATAAACATAAAAAATATATCATTTGACAGATTTGCATCATTGTCAGCAGAAAAAGCTTTATTGCCGCCTGTTGAACCGGACAAGATTTCTGCAATACTTTATACCTCGGGAACAACCGGAAGAAGCAAAGGAGTTATGCTTTCACAAAGAAATATTGCAAGCAATGTTATTCAGGGATTAGGCGCTGTTAATTTGCAACATGATAAAGATGTTATAATGTCAGTTCTTCCTTTTAATCATGCTTATGAATTTACTTGTACAATACTTGGAATGATTTATAAAGGCGTTCCTATTTGTATTAGTTCGGGGTTAAAGTATGTTCAAAAAGAGCTTATGGAGTACAAACCAACTGTAATGTTTGTTGTTCCGTTGTTTGCTGAAACATTATATAAAAAAGTTGAGTTGAATATTCAAAAGCAAAATAAAGAAAAGCAATTCCAATCGGTAGCAAAAATATCAAATTTATTAAGAAAAATACATATTGACGCTACCGACTTTTTATTCAAAAAAATCAAAGCAGCTTTTGGAAATAACCTTAAAATAATCATGTGCGGAGGAGCCCCTCTTGAAGAAGAATTAATAAAAAAATATAGGAATATAGGGATTAATCTTTTTCAAGGTTATGGATTAACCGAGTGTTCTCCGCTGTTGACGGTTAATTTCGATTATTACCACAGACCTAATTCTGTTGGAAAGGTTGTGCAAGGAAATTCGGTTAAAATCGTTGACGGCGAAATCTGGGCAAAGGGTATTTCAGTATCAAAAGGATATTATAATAATCCGGAGGAAACTAAAAAATCCTTTGAAGGAGATTGGTTTAAAACCGGTGACCTTGGCTATATTGACGAAGATGATTTTGTATTCATCTCGGGAAGAAAGAAAAATCTAATCATCTTAAATAACGGTAAAAATGTTTCTGCTGAAGAATTGGAAGCTTTGATTAATAGACTTTCGGATGTTTCGGAAGTCATTGTATATGGAGAAGATAACAGAATCATTGCAGAAGTTTTTTCCGAAACAGGCAAAACGCAAATTGTTAAAACAGAAATAGAGAAATTAAACAAGGCACTTCCTCATTTTAAACAAATTGACGATGTCGTTTTTAGGAGCTCACCTTTTGAAAAAACTACTACAAAAAAAATCAAGAGAAATAATAAAGGAGCAGTTGATTTATGATAAATAAGCTTAAAGAAATATTTGTTGAAAGCACAGGGATTGCTGATATTGAAATTACTAAAGATACAAATATAAAAAATGATTTAGGTTTAAATTCGTTTGATTTGGCACAATTGGTTTGCACAATCGAAGATGAGTTTGATATTGAAATATCTGACTCGGCAATTAAAAATTTCAAAACTGTTGGCGATGTTATTGAATATATCGAAAATCAATGAAGCTGTATGAGCTTGATATAGGAGATATTAATCTGATTCGATGTCTCTTGCTATTTAAAACACTATTAATACTGTGATACAGTATTTGGTGAATAGTTCAACAACCTCCAATTTTTCGAGAATATGGTTACACAAAAAGCAATCCGAATTCAAATTGAAAATATTTCACTCGAACCGTTTCACTTTTGGTGAGACGGTTTTCTTATACCCAAAATCGAAAGGAGATGAAAACTGATGTCAAGCGAAAATCTAAGCAACAAATCCGCCGCTGAGCTTAGAGAAATGAAGGCAAAGAACGAAACGGAAATACAGCGGTTGGAAAACAAAATCAAATATCTTGATTCTCAGGCAAAACACCTCACACGCAAGGAACGCACACACAGACTTTGCACCCGTGGCGCAATACTTGAAAAATATCTCGGCTGTCCCGAAATTCTTACCGATGAGCAGGTTGAAACGATCTTAAAAGTTGCTTTTCATACCGAGGCAGTCGGCAAAGCGATTGAGCATTTTAAAGAGAGAAACGAAAACACCACTTTGTAAAAGTGCGCAATTATACACCACGTCAGAACAAGCTTCGTATCTTTCGCTTTCGTGCTTTCATACTCGGTTTGCACGAAAGCTCAATCACTCTGCTGTTCTTCCTCTTCCCCAAAAAGTTTTCAACTTCTCGGGGACCCCGTTTATGTGGTGTCATTGCGTTCTGCGAAGCTTCCCGGCTTTTCCGCTGATTTCATCAGACAAGGGTTTCACCCCTGCGACTTCGTCTACCCCTGAAAAACAAGGAGCGTGATAAAAATATCTTGTACCCATTTTCAGATTTCTATACAAAAACGAAGTGAAAACAAATCCGCTGTTGCAGGAGCCGCTTACCAAAGCGGCTCCAAGCTTTTCTCGGAAT
>JBJEQD010000050.1:0-42413 GCA_051881575.1 Acutalibacteraceae bacterium
CTTTTGCCGTTGCAACAAAAGCAGTAAGTAATGACAGAAACGAGCGTTATCAGAGTATAAAAGAGCTTAAAGAAGCATGGGAGAAAAGTTTATGATAAAAAAGCAATCCAAAACGACACAAGGGTATTAGCAAAATTGGCGATACAGATGTGGTGTAATCATACGGTATCGGAACTTGAAACAGATTTTACCGAAATTGTTAATAGCAATGATGCTGTTTGTTTTATAAAATATGTTGACGATACGCCCGTTGGTTTTGCACGATGTCAGCTTCGCCACGATTATGTTGAGTGTACACACTCATCTCCCGTAGATTATCTCGAAGGAATATTTGTTGTTCCCAAATATCAGTATAAAGGATATGCCAAAGAACTGTTGCACGAATGTGAATTGTGTGCAAAAGAAAATGGTTGTTCAGAATTCGCAAGCGATTGTGAACTTGACAATACAAACAGTTTTAATTTTCATATGGCAATGGGGTTTGAAGAAGCCAACCGTGTTATATGTTTCAGAAAAGAGTTATAAGTAGCATATGCTATTGATTTATTTGTCAAACAATTGTATAATTTAATACAACGCTGTCAAAGCGATGTTATTTTTGGCAGGTGGTAAACTATTCATCCTTCCTGCCAATTTAGGCAGGGAGGTTTTTGTTATGTTTTATACAAAATCAGAAAGACAATTTTTATCTTATAAGGTTGCGATAGAAGGAAAAAGCCAAGAAACAATAGTCCCTTTGTTTTTCAAGTTTGGAAAATACAAGTGGATGAAAAAAATGACCAATGGTGATTTGAGCTTTTCTTGTACCGGAAATTTTATAAACCAAGCTATTAATACCGGTAACAATATACAAGGTGATGCTTTAGAGGGAGTATTTGCAAGATTAAAAAATAATGATATTAGAATAGAACAAATGAAAGAAAAATTAAAAGATGATTTGGAAATATTAGAAGATACGGAGTCCTATGTTTTTTTACGCAGAAAAAGTTCAAAATATAAGCCTATTTTTTGCTTATATAGTTACACTTACAATGATATCTATAATGAGATTGATAATCCTAAAGTAGGAATAAATTTAATTAAACATAAGTTTCATGACGATATGTATTCTGGTTTTGCAGAAAACTTATCTATTAAAAATGTGTTATCTCCTAATGAACAATTTACCCAAGTTGTTTTTTCTAATTCAGAAAACCTCCTTAATCGTTTAAAATGTGCGATGCTATCAAAAAATCATATTTTTAAAATTAGTCGTGTTAATTATACTGAATTTGAACAAGAAGAATTTTTTATCGAGCCTTCAGCAACATACAATGAATTGTTTTATAAATTCCCAAAGTATAAAGGACAACACGAAGCAAGGATTTGTTTGTTAGATATGGATTTCAATGATTATTCAGAAAGGTATTCATTAAATATTGGTGCATTATCAGATGATGAATGTAAATTAGAACATACACCATTTTATTTTGTGTCGACAGTTGTTTTAAAGAAAAAATAAAGTCGCTATAAAGGTGATACAAATGAAAAAACAGTCTAATGAAATATACACATTGGTAGATGAAGAATATTTATCAAAATTTTCATACAATCATCGTAAATTTATGGAAGAGTTTTATTATAAATTCTACAGTAAATTCTGCCAATTATATAAAATAAAGCTGTTGTCATCAGAAGAATTCTTTACAAACATGCGAAGAAGACGCATCCAACTATATCAACTTTGTTGCCCTTATTGTGGCACGATTTATGTAATACCTATTGATAAAAAACTACATAAAACTGCTGGGTTGAATTATTGTACACATTGTGGTAGGGGTTCAATTACCAATAATATTTTAACACAGATTTCAAGGTTTATAAGAATACATGGTATAAACAGGTTGGGATTAAAAGTGGCCAAAGAAACTCATCCTGATACTGAAGATTGGTTGTTAGCGTACGACTGCTATCAAATGGAAATTATTGAATTAGCATCTATCATTGAAGTGCTTTTTAGAGATTATTTTGAGGCTATGTTGTTTATAAACAATTTAAATAGCAATTCCCACACAAACAACTATATTGTTAAAACAATAAAAAAAGACAACAATAATGATTTTATGAACATTGAAAAATCAAATAACATATATAAAAAGGCGTTTAATATCAACATAAAAGAGAAACTTGATAAAGATATATGGAATGATTTGATCGACATAGTATCACTGAGAAATATGATGGTACACAATAATGGGCGAGTAGACGAAAAATTTAAAAATTCACCTACATTTAAAAGGTATTCGGACCGAGTGGATGTGCATCTTATTCGAATTGAGGATTCCGATATAGCGAAATTGGTTAACTCTGTAATAACAGCTGTTACAGATATTTCAAATGTATTTTTAGAAAAATATTTTATAGAAAGAAACTCTAAAATAGCAAATTTTTATTTTAATAACACAGAAATAAATTTTGAAGAATTAGATAAATTGAAATTGTCGGAAAAATAATATGCACATCATCAGAAAACTAAAAACAACAGAACTTTGTTAGTTTTTTAAAAAGTGAAAAAAATAAGCATCTGAAGCCCTTGAATATCAACGGATTCAAAGTGCGGTAATTAATAGGTGGGTATAGTTTGAACTATACCCTTGGTTTTACGTTTTATGCGTTACACAGGCGATATTTTAAGGTGTAAAACTCCGGTTGTATCGTCAAAAAAGATAGCCGACAACACCACACAATGATGTTGTCGGCTGAAATTTTATCTCATGTCAGATAATGGAGTGTAATCAGTGTTGTTTCGCAGATATTCTTCCGTTTTGCCGCTTAACAGTAATCTTACATAACTCATCGGCTCGTTGCAGATGAGATAATCAAGTTCCGATGTCTCATACATATTGTCGGCATATTCGTTTTCAACGGCAATGCAATCGATTGACACCATTGAACCGTCGGTGAGTTTCACTTCAACACTGGCGGTATCGATGTTGAATTCACAAGATAAAATATTGTTTTTCATAATTTACAATTCCTTTCAGTTATTAACGATAGCTTGAAACAATGTGTGTTTAACCGCCGTTAACAATTTATTCATTGAATCCGTTATGAACACTCGTACCAGAATCCGTTGAACCCGTCAGGGTTCGGCGGCTTTTTCTTTTTATGGTGAGGGATTCGAAGGACGAACGGTACAGAGCAACGCTCCGGTGGAGCGTTGTGACCGTGAGCGACCAAACGCCCGCAGGCGTGCGAATCGAATCTCTTGCAGCGCACCATACCGCAATCCCTTATGTGTCAAGGGGTTGCGGATTTTTTATATCTTGTCATAAGCTCCCCGAATAGCCGTGAAAAATCAACAAAAAATCAACTTTTCTGAAAAAAATATAAAATGCAAGCAAAAACCGCCCCAAAATCGGAGCGGTCAGGATTCAACGGCTTTTCTTTTTCGTGTATTCTTATTTTTGTATTCTTATTTTTGCATGGTCAGCACATAGGCGAACTCTTTTTCGTAGTTTTCGGGAATTGAAATGTTTATCGTGTTTCCGTCTTGAATAAATTCGATATCCCTTGAATTAAAGACAACCCGTTCGACCTTTTCATCGCAATACAGAGTTAATTTATTTGGCAGAATATTATCATTGTCATCAGGCAGATAAATTGCATAAACCTCGTTATTCTTGCCCGTATAGGCAATGTTATCTTTCCTGTAAGGTGCGGCGGGGCGGGTTTCATAGATTGCATAGCCGTTTCTGTTCAGCCATTTTCCAATGTCCGCTAAAATGGGATAAACCTTGTGAGGCAGTCTGCCGTCGGGTCGGGGGCCTATGTTCAACGCCAGATTTCCGCCTTTTGCGACAATATCGCACAGCATATGAATAACGGTTTTGGCGTCCTTATAATCATCGTCGTATCTGAATGAAAAGCTTGTTCCGAGCGTTACGCAGCTTTCCCACGGAACTCTTATCGGACGGTCGGGAACTGTCTGTTCGGGCGTGATGAAATTCTCGTTGATTCCGCCGACGGTTCTGTCCGCAACCATAAGCCACGGCTGAATTTCTCTTGCCTCTTTCATTATTTCGCTCAGATGAATATCCATCATATTATTGGGATTAACCTGCCCGCCGTCAAGCCAAAGGCACTCTATTCTTCCGTAATTCCTGACAAGCTCAAGCATCTGATTTTTTGTGTATTCGCAGAATTTATTCCAAATCTCGGGATGAAGATCTGTTCTGTAGCTCGTATTTCTTGTCATATATTCATTTTCGGAAAAGCCCTTTGCCCAGTAATACTCGCTGTGCCAATCGGGCTTTGAAAAATATGCATGCACTTTCAGACCCTCATCACGGAAAGCGTTAAAAAGATGCTTGCAAATATCCGAACGGGGATTCCGGCTGAAAGGACATTCGGGAGAAGTTATTTTGTAATCCGAATACTTTGTGTCCCACATGCAAAAGCCGTCATGGTGCTTTGTGGTAAACAGAACATATTTAAAGCCTGCGTCCTTTGCGGTTTTTGCCCACTCCTTTGGACGGAACCGCACGGGATTAAAGGTTTTTATTAAATCCCAATATTCCTGCTTGAACTGCTCTCCCGTCAAGTCCTTATCGACATCGCCCCATGCCCAGCTTTGATCCTCATCAGGGAGCGCCCAGGATTCCACAATCCCCCACTGAGAATACGCTCCCCAATGAAACATAATGCCGAATTTTCTGTCCTTGAAGCGTTCAAGAGACTCCAGAACCTCAGGCTCATCGGGAGCAACATATCTGAGTTCTTCGCTGTATGAATGATTATATAACTCATTAAATTCCATGGTTTTCACCTGTGCTGTTCAGCTTTTACCGACAGCTGTTGACGGCTTCATAAGCCATCTGCGGATAATCGGTCATGATGCAGTCGGCTCCGTTTTCGGTCAGAGTTTTAACATCATCCGCATCGTTTATCGTCCAATACTGAACGGCGATGTCGTATTTATGGGCGTAGTTTATAAGCTGTCTTGTGCCGAGATTGATGAAATTATTCATTGCGCTCTCTCCGTAAGGAATCTGAAGCGCAACATAGGTCACGCCAAGGTCATCAAGATCCCAATCCATTCTGCAATAAATATAGAACTGAAGAACTTCGATAACTCCCGCAGAACGGGGCATATCGGGATACTTTTTCTCCATATAAATTGAAACATCGGGCTGGAAGGTTGCCCAGATTACTCTGTCCTTCATTCCCCTCTCGCTCACGATTGAATAGAGCTTGTCCGCCGCTTTCATACCGTCGGTTCCCTTGCTCTTGATTTCGATAATATATCTGTACTTTTTGCCGTCGCTGTGCGATTCGATATAATCAATTATGGATTCGCAGGTTGCAACCTTTAAGTTATCGGGAATATCGTCTCCCCTCAGACCTCTGTAAGGATACTCGCCGTCAATGCAAAAATTCTCGCCGAGATTCAGAACCTGAGCCTCCTCAAAGGTAAGCTCCGAGGCATAAACATTTTCTCTGCCGAATTCCTCAACGGCATTTGAAGTTGCGTCATATGTAAGGTTATGCAGTAATATAAGCTCGCCGTCCGCAGTAATCTGAACATCAAATTCAAAGGTATCAACGCCGAGAGTATCTTTTTCCTCAATGACCTTTTCAAAAGCCATGAGCGTGTTCTGCGGAGCAATGCCCGCACCCGACCTGTGAGCGGAAACATCGGGGTCTTTGTATTCGTTGATATAGGGGTTCTGAGCGTTCTCATTGATAATGACCGGGGTGCCCGGCTTATCTGCCGCTCCCATGTTCAGCATCAGCGGGATTATCATTACAACTGCAACGATTGAATGATAAAGGTTTTTCAGCATCAAAATAAGATTCATTCCGTTTTCTCCTTTTCCAAGAAATATTACGCTTATTATATGCCAAATTCTGCATTTTTTCAATACTAAAAATTGAAAATTGCCGTTTTAAAACGGCGCAAACCCGCCTGCGCCAAAATGCACAGACGGGTTTGCAAATTAATATGGGTGCTTGTAATCAAGTCTGTTCCGTTAAGCCCATGGGTTCGAGCTTTCGGGCTGACGGATTGCCGTGAGCAAAAACTGCTCCCAAAGATACCATTTGCCGTCCTTTGCTTCTCTGAGTTGAACGGGTCTTGCGCTGTCCGCTCCGCCTGACGGGATAAACAGCTTAACATATCCCTGAGCCTCATAGGAATTCGGATTTTCGCTGACGGTAACGGTTAACGGCTTTGATGGCTGATAATCGTTATCGGGCGTTGCACCCGCAAAATATGAGCGGGGAACATAATCCTTATCCCTGAAACGGTCGGAAATAAACTGCTTATCCATGCCGTTCAAGGGTCTGGGGCCTCTGAGATAATCGAGCATTTCAAAACAAAGCTCCTTGCTTTGGGGATAACAGCTCAGCGCAAGCACGGTCATTGCCGCCGTCTCAAACGGCGTTGAAAGAGCCGCCTGAGGCAAAGCTTTGAATTCTTCAACGCTTGAAGGCATCGACTGAAAAACTATCTTTTCGGTTTTGCAGCCGATATTCTGCGCCGCTTTCGTCACGGTTTCTCTGACTGTTTGCGTAACTGCTGTTTTTGCTTTGCTTTTGAGCATATCGAAAAGTGCCATTGAAACAACTCCTTTGATTTAAAATGATCTTCCGCTGCCGCCGTGGCTTCTGCCGGACGAGCTTGTGTGGCTATCGTCCGAGCTGTCATCGCTCTTTGGCCTGGGCGTTTTATAAACTCTTTTGTCGATAAAATTATCGTAGCCGCCCGAAACAACCATACTGCCGGGTCTTGTGTAGACGGTTGCATTTGTCTGCATTCTGACAGACTTATTCTTTCCTGCAATGCTCTTTATGATAATAAGTCCTGCAAGCATTCCGAAAACAATGCAAGCAATAAGCAAAGTAAAGCTGACATAGGGTGTATCATCATAATCGGCGGGGTTGTCATTATAGAGCTTAAGATTATGTTCGGCAAGGTCGGCATAGGTGTTGAAAGCCGAAGCGTAATTCTCATTTTTGAGGTCATCTATCATTGAGTCAATTATGTTGTCGCAAACAACCTTATTAAAGGCTCTTAAACCCCTGCCGTGGGTTGTGATATGAATTTCTCTGTTGCCCGCCTCGCCGGGCTTATAAAGAACGAGCATTCCGTCATCATTTTCGCCGTAGCCGTAGCCGTTGTAATCATAAAAATCATCGGCATATGCTTCCGCTGTCTTGCCGTCAAGGCTCGGCACGGTCAGAACGGCAATCTCCATTTGGTATTCCTGCGCCAGCACCTCAAATCTTGCACAGAGCGCATTTTCTTCTTCGGTTGTGAGCAAATCCGCTTTGTCAACAACAAGGGGAAGCTCACGCTCAACGGGAACAAATTCGGTTGCGGATTCTCCGCTGCCGTCAGGCGTTGTCACGGGAGAAGCATAGGCGCCGCTTTCGAGAACGGTCTCAACCGCCGCATAATATGAGGCAATGCCGCCGTAATATGTTTCGTTTGAGTCATAGGCATCCAGGATAATGCCCTTAATCTGATCGGTGATGACGGTTTCGGCATTTCCCGAAAGGTAGATTGAATACTCATCTCCCCCGAGATTATCCGTAATCAGAATACCGTTTTCGCTGTCTGCCTCAAGATTGTAAAGCTCCTCGGTGTAGTCATTGGTCGAGCCGTCAACATTTTCCGCAATGCAGAACATTACACAATATCCGTAAAGATTTTCAATCCTGTTTGCCATTGAGTCAAGCTCGGCTATCTCCTCATATGACAGATGGTTGCCGTCGTCAAAAATATGAGTGCTTGCCGCAGATGCGGAAATAACCGTTGAGAAACAGATAACAAGCGCAAAAAGGAGCGCAATAATTCTCTTTTTCATTATCCGCACCCCCTCAAAGCAACTGAACCAGCCACAAAAGGCCGTAAAGCAAAGCGCTGATTCCCGCTCCGAGAAGCAGAGTGGCTTTTGTGACGGCTTTTTTATCCGTCGGGATGTCTCCGACAAATTTGCCCGTCTGACCGTTCATTGCGAACGTGTATTCATTGCCGTTCCACTTCGTTTTCAGAATCCAGACGGGATAAAGCGCATATTTATAAAAGCCGTCTGCAATATTAATGTGCGTACTTTTCGGCGTAACCTTTGTATAGCCCTGAACCGTCTGGGCAAAGGCATCGCCCGTGCTGTTCTTGATTCTTTCGTTTGCTCTGCCGATGCTTTTTTCCACGCTGACATCATATTTATCGGCAAGATAGCCCGCAAGATATGCCGTGTTGAAATCAACAGCCTGCGAAACATCAAACGGCTCAACGGATTCCATAAGGTCGTCGGGCATTTTTTCGGAGCCGTCAACGGGAACATTGTCAAAGCCGATGCTTCCGCTTCTGAAAACATCGAAGCTTTCAACCTCGGTATAATCATACTCCGAATCAGACCATTTTCTGGTTTTTTCAGCCGTATAATTAATATTTGCGGTGGCATTGCAGGTAAAAAGCCAATGAGGAACATAAACGCCCTTTATTTCATCGATATGGTTATTGTCCTTAAAGGCTTTGGGAACAAACTTCTTTGTTGAAATATGCTTCTTGAGCGCTTCCTTTGCCGCATTTTTATCAAGCTTGAAAGGAATAACCAAATCGGGACGGAGCGCACCGGAAAACTTGCCTTTGACAACAACCTGATTGCCGCAGTAAGGGCAGGTCGTTGCGCCGGTTGTTGAATCGGCGATTATTTCACCGCCGCAGGATTTGCAGGAATAGACCGACATTCCGTCGGTTTCTCCCTCGCCCCACTCCGAGGTTTGAGTGCTCCAATTAATATCATCCTGCATCTCCTCGGAACCGTTATCCTGAGGAAAATCTTTGATATCAAACTCGGTGTCGCAATAGGGACATTTCAGCTTTTGCGAGCCTGTGTCAAAGGCAACGGCGCCTCCGCAGCAGGGACACTTTTGCTCTGAAACTACTGACAAGGTTAATCATCTCCTTGTAGATAAGACATTAAAATATCATATACTTCGTTAAAAATTCCGTTACAGCCCTCGGGAAGCTCCTGATTGCTGTTGACTGTTACCGATATGTTTTCTTCCTTTACGGAAAAAGTCAACGATACCGTTGGAGCGTCAGTTGCGATAATTTCGCTGTATTTTAACTTTTCCCAACTCATTACTCCGTATTTCTTGCAAACGTCACGGATTTTTTCAACCGCTTCAAACGGAACGGAAAGCTTTTTTGTTTCTTCCGGCGCTCCGTTGGACGGAACTCTTGACGACTCAATAACGGCAGAACCGTTTTCATCGGCGGAGAGCCTGATATTCAGGCTCTCGCCCTCCATTCCGCCATAAAGTGAATAAACGCACTCATCGACGGATTTCGCCGTATTGTTTTCCATTCCGCCTTTGTCGGTAACGGTTTTATGGGAAACAACGCATACAATCACGACAGTCAAAGCCGCAACCGTTATAACGGAAGCAACAACAATCAACAGAATTTTCATTTTTGATAAGCTTTTCATTGTCTCGGAGTTCCGCAGCACTCGCAGAATCTGCTCTCACCGTTTCTTGCTCCGCAGGCGGGGCATACCCAACCCTGAGCAGCGGGAGCCTGAGCAGGCTGCTGAGCATATGCATTAGGCTGCTGAGCGGCATATCCGCCCGCCGCTGCGCCGTAAGCCGCCGCATTGGGAGCCTGCTGATAAGGATTCTGCTGTGCATAGGGGTTCTGCTGCTGTGCATAAGGATTCTGCTGAGCATAAGGGTTCTGCTGTGCATAAGGATTCTGCTGAACATAAGGATTCTGCTGAGCAAAGCCGCCCTGAGGAGCATAGCCCTGATTCATGGGCATTCCGTTGTTAACGGGCATACCGCCGTTCATTCCCATGCCCATATTAATGCCGCCCATGTTCATGTTTGGCATTGCCGCACCGGGAGTGAGAGTGCTTATAACCTGCATCGCCATCTGCTGAAAGCGGTTATACTCAGCCGTGCCGATTCCCTCAACTCTTGTGTCATTGAGCTTAACCTCAAAGTCATCAAAATAGGGGTTGTTAACCTTGAATTCAAGAATAAAGTCATAGTAGAAATTATATCTCGGCGGATTGTAGCTGACACGCTGACCGTCCTTGCCCTGAGTGTAAATCTCGTCTTTATCCTCATCGATTTTAAGGGTGCAGCTCATAATGCTTGAAAGAGGCATAACATCGGGATTTTCCTCAGACCAGCTGCCCTTATTGAAGCGGGATACAACAAAATTGCCGTTCATTGTGTCAACATAAATCTTTTTCTCCTCGCCGAAGGTAAGATTCGGCGTGAAGCCTGCAAGAACCTGTTTGTTCTGCTCTCTGTAAGCAAGCTGCTGTTTGATTTCATCAATCGTTGAGCTTCTTCTGTCGCTGAAAAACGGTGAAAGCTTCTTTGCACAGTCCTTGCACATGTTGCCGTCCTCAAGCTTTCTGTTGCCTAAAAGTCCTATTTTCTCTCCGCATATATCGCAGAATTTTTTATCAAAAAGTCCCATTGTGCTTTCCTCCTTATTTTTATTTAACGCTCAGACCGCTGATTATTGCCTGAACGCCTGCATCGTCAATGCTCAGGGCGCTTGAATGGGTTATTGCAACCGTAACGCCGTCAATTGTTCCGTAAAGCGTTCTTGAACCGAATGTAGGAACAAAATAAACAAACTCATTGCCGCCGATTGTAACATTCTCAACCGTATATCCTATCTCCTCGTTGATTTCCTTTGCTCTTTCAAGCAGATCTTCGGGAGTGTCATAATCATAGACATCGGCGCTGAGTCTGACATCGTCGGGATACTCGTCATAATGCTCATGCTTGAAGTTATAGATAAGCTGATTATCTGCCTTAGGCTCGCCCATTGCCCAGCCCTCGGGAGCGTCAATGCCCGAAAGTCTGCCGTTAACCTGCCCGGCGGCGGGAGCCTCCGTTGCCGCTTCGGTCGCAGCTTCGGTCTGAGCGCCTGCGGTTGTTCCGTCGTCGGCGGGGGCTTTGCTGCCTGAGCATGCCGCAAAAGCAAAAATCATCATCAATGCAAGTGAAAGCGCAATTATTTTTTTCATATTAAAAACTCCTCTATTTTAATTATTTAGCATCATTATCATCAAAAATATCTCCGCACTCGGGGCAGAACTTGGGCGGATTATGTGGATCTTCGGGCTGCCAGCCGCACTTATCACAGCGGTAAAGGGGCGCACCCTCGGGCTTCTTTGCGCCGCATTCCGGGCAGAATTTACCCTTGTTCACAGCGCCGCATGAGCATTTCCAGCCTTCATCGGCGGGCTTGGGTGAGCCGCACTCGGGGCAGAACTTGCCTGTTGCGGTTGCTCCGCAGGAGCATTTCCAGCCCTCCTGAGCAGGCTTGGGTTCGGGCTTCTTAGCGCCGCAGTTGGGGCAGAAATTGCCCGAAGCCGTTGCGCCGCATGCGCAGGTCCAGCCGTTTGCGGGAGCCGCAGGCTGCGAAGGCTGCTGTGCCTGCTGCTGAGCGCCCATATTGTAAAGTCCCTGAGCGGCGTTGAATCCGCCTCCGCCCATGCCTGTTGCCATGCCCATGCCCATGAAGCCTGTCATTGCTCCGGCTTCATTTCCTGCGGCAATTTCCATGGCATTTGCTGTGGCGTCGGTCATTCTGCCTGCCATCATGAACGGATTGTTGCCCATTGTTGCGGCGTCCTCAAGCTGATTAATCTTCTTCATGTCTTCCTCTGTGAGGTTGATGGGATTAATCGCTATGCTGTTAACGGCAATACCTCTGCCCTCTGTCCATGTCTGAGCAAGGGTTGAATTGAGCGCATCTTTAAGCTCTTTTGTGTGGGCGGGAATCTGAGAAGGACGAAGCTCCAGCTCCGAAAGAGCCGCAAAAGCGGGCTGTAAAGCGTCGATAAACTCGGTTTTGAGCTGACCGTCAATTTCTTCTCTCGTGTATTCATCGGTAACATTTCCGCAGACCTGAGTATAGAAAAGCAGAGGATCGACGATTTTGTAGGAATAAACGCCGTTGCATCTGACCTGAACCGTTCTGCGCATGTTGATATGTTTATTGACAACATCGAACATAAACGGATTGGGAGTGCCGAACTTGTTGTCTATTATCTCCTTGGTGTTGAAATAATAGACTCTCTGATCCTTTCCCGTGTCTCCGCCGAAGCCAAAACGCTTGCCTACCGTCTTGAAGGTCTGCTTGATGCTCTCGCCGAGATTGCCCGAGAAGATTGACGGCTCGGTTGATGAATCGTAGGTGAACTCGCCGGGCTCTGCGCAGACTTCAACGATTTTTCCGTTCTCAACGATAATCATGCACTGACCGTCTGCAACGGCAATGCCCGAACCGTTGGAAATGATGTTGTCATTACCCTTTGTGTTGGAGGAACGGCCGGTAATCTGCTTCTGACCCTTAACGACCAGAACATCCTTGCTGATTGAATCGCAATAGAAAAATTCCTTCCATTGATCTGCAAGTGTTCCGCCGAGCGCACCTGCTCCTGCTTTAATAAGTCCCATATTAATTTCTCCTTTCGGAATTTAATTATTTTTCAGCCCCTCGGCAGTTCGCAGTCCTCAACCCTGAGAACCGTATAGCCGAAAGGATTGTTTTCATCATAGCTGTCGAGCGGTTTCACGATAACCGCTTTGTCGGCTTCAAGAACCTCATCCCCTGTCGGATAGGTATAAACTTTTATTTTAACCGTATATGTTCCGTCGCCGTTATCCTCAACTCCGTAAAACTCCGAGCTGTGCAAATCGCCGTAGGAGCACGGCATAACCGCATATTTCTCATAAGTATCGGGCGTGTAGGCAACCTCGCCGCCGTCCGGATAATCGGGATATGCTCCGTTAAACGACGGATAGAGAGCGGAAAGATAAGCGTTCGCCGCCCATTCGGTCAGCCTTATCTTTTCGCCGTTAAATGCGTCTCCGCCCGCCGCCTCATAGTTTTGAGTTACTGCAAAGGCAAAGGTCTGCCAAAAGGCATAATTATCTTTAACGGAAGTATCATTATCGTTATCCGCCGCAGTTATCGCATGAGAAAGGCAGATCGAATAGAACGGCGAATCCTCGGTTATTTCGCCGGGATAGTATTTTTCGCCGATAATCTCAACCGCATTCGTATCGTCGCCCATTCCGTCATACTGAATGTAATATTCCGCTCTGAATCCGCCGTATTCGGCAACAAGGCGGTATTCGGGAATTGCCTCACCTACGGGGCAGGAAAACTCATAGTATTTTCCCTTTTGGGTTTCAATTTCAAAAGCGTCGCTTATTATCTGAAAATTACCGACTTCATTAACCCAGCTTATATATTCAAGTCTGACATTAACGCCGTCCTTTTCAGCCCTGAATTTCCATGTCTCGTTAAACTCGCCGTCAATTCCCGTTTCAATTTTTTCGGCTTTTTTGATTGCCTTGTATTCTTTTGAATCGGGATAGCGGAATAAGGTCAGAAATGTCGGGTCATCATCTCGGTCGGTAACGGCAGCCGTGCTTTCAATGTCGGCATTAACCGCCGAAGCCTGCTCCGTGACCGATGATGTTGTTTCGCCCTCCGAACCGTCTCCGCAGGCGGCAAGCGAAAGCAGAAACGCAAAGGTCAGAATTATTGCCGCAGCTTTTTTCACGGAATCCTCCCCTTTCTCAGCCCATAACATTTGTGACATAAATCGTGTAGTCAACGCCGTCACCGGGATATTCATAAGGAACAGTCATATCCTCATCAAGATAAACCGCAACTTCTTCATAATCATAAGGAATCAATTCCCAATCGGCGGGAACACTGTATTCTTTTGTTATAACATTGCTGCCCGAATCGCCCATTCTTTCGCTGACAACGGTAACCTTTTTAAGTTCTCCGTCCCATGGGTCAAGCAATGAAGCGTATTCAACCGATGTGTCATAGTCATAATAAATCTCGTTTAATTCTTCGTCATCATATCTGCAAACAGATTTTCTGACTGCCAAGGTTTCTTTGTCAAAGAAATGGTTCTCAACATAATGAATTTCTTCTTCCGTTCCCGTAACACGGAATTCATAGCATCCGTTGCTTTCGCCGACATATTCGATAAACTCTCCCGTTACATTATCGGAGATCATGCATTCAAAAGGAAAATCGCTGTTGACATCGGGAAGCTCCTCGGAGTTTATATTAACCGTGACTTTGTCGCCGCCGGCAGAAAAGCTAATGCCGTTATACCAGCACCAGATCTCGGTTTCACCGTCAGCTTGTCGGTTATCCTCAATATAAGCGGGCTTACCGTTTTTCAAAAATATATATTTAACAACCGATAATTCTGCATATTCGCAGGTTATTCTGATTGAATTATACATTGACAGAAGATAATCAACCGTATTAGCCATATAAATATCTTTGTCGGTTATGTTTTCGGGAGACTTTTCAAGGACTTCGGATACCGTCTGATTTGCGGAAGTTGTTTCTCCTGCTGACGGCTGAGTTGTTTCGGTTCCGTTCTCTTTTTCGCCGCAGGCGGCAAAGCTCATCAGCATTGCGGCACAAAGCGCAACCGAAAGGGTTCTTTTAATAAGGTTCATTGAATTTCCTCCTCGGTTTATTTTATTTTAGCAGATTTAAAATCATTATTCAACAACAAGCCTGCCGCAAACCTCACGGTCAAGGCTCTGATGAGAAGAAAGGTATTCATCGAGGATTTCTCTGCATGAGGTTGAAACCATTCTCGGCTTTCCGTTTTGTGATATCTCCTCAAGCGGAACCGAAAAGAAGTTTTCAACATTGTTATAATGGAAATATTGCAAACCTATTTTGTAAATCCGTTCATCACCGATTTTTTCACCGTTCAGAGTGAATTCCCTGAAGCAATGCTCCGCACGGTTATAAACAACTCTGACGCCCTTTGAGAACTGGTAAAATTCGCAATGCGAGCCTTCCCAGACCTCGTCACGGAGCATGAACATAATCATTCTTTTAAGCTGAGCGCCCGTAACCCTGAGCATATAAAGCGGGTCATCGTAAGGGAAACACTCCGCAAGGTCGGAATAGAGCACTATCGGGCCGAGTTCTGTATTTCTAACGCTTCCCGAGCCGAGAAGCATGATATCAAGCCCGATGCTTTCAGCCATAATGTCGGCAAACAAGCCGCCGAGCTCGGTTTCACGGTAGCGTGATGGGTGGGTAAGCTGTCTTTTTAATCTTGTTACAAGTCTGCCGTATTTGCTGTCAGTTTTGCTCTTGTAAAATCTGATTATTTCTTCAAGAGCCTCGTCTTTCGGGCAATGCTCCCGATTTATAGGAACACACTCCCATTTATAGCTGTCAACGCAGTTGTTATCGGTATCAACGGTAATATCAAATCTGCCTATCTGGTCGGTTCCCGTGCCCGCCTGAACGATAAGAATATCGTTAACCTTTTCGGGCTTCTCAATAAAGGTATGAGAATGGCCGCCGATAATTACATCAACGCCCCATGCGGGGTCAAGCTTCTCTGCAAGCTTTTTATCCTCCTCAAAGCCGATATGAGTGAGCAGAACCGTGAAATCAATGTCAACGGCATTATATGCGTTGCAGATTCTTCCGACCTCTTGAACAGCCTCATTGATATCAACAATACTTCCGATAAGGCCGTCATTTTTCGTTTGAGAAATAACATCTTCGGTCAGAATGCCGATAAACAGAATTTTCATTCCGTCAATATTCATGATGTGGTAGGGCTTGAAAAGCCTTGCGCCGTTTGTTTTAATATGTAAATTTGCATTAATGATAGGGAACTTTGCACATTTTTCAATGAAAAGCAGGTGAGCTATTCCGTAATCGGTTTCGTGGTTGCCGATTGTTACAACATCGGGAGAAAGCATGTTCATAATCTCAATTGTTGAGATGCCCTGAAACTCCGAGTCGATAACCGAACCTCTGAACATATCGCCCGCAATGCAGTAAATTGTATTCGGTTCTTCCCTGCGAACCTTGTTGACATATCCCGAAAGCATTGAAACTCCGCCGACAAGATTATCGTCAATTTCTTCGGCAAGGAAGTCTCCGTGCAAATCGTTGGAATGAAGAATGGTAAGCTTTTTTAAATTTTTCATCAAATTGACCCCTTCTCACCTGATACGGCGGTTATTCGGATTTATTCCCGTCTTTATTCCGTGGCTGACCGACTGAATAAGGATTTTTGTTTTCCTGCGGTTTGGTCGGTTTTGAAGAACTGTTTGCCCATTTTATGATAACCGTTTGCCCGAGCATGAGCGCAACCCAAAGCCCGAGCGCACCTGCGAACCACCAAAGCGATATTCTGAGCCAAAAATGGAGCGCAAGCAGAATCCATGCAGGAACAGACCAGCCAAGGTTTAAAACTAAATTCATCAAAAAACAAAGCAGGAATCCGCCGTGTATTTTCGTCTTTCTCACGGTTTTGCCTCCGATAAGACATGTTTTTATCCCTTTTACGACACAAAAGGGACGACGGCGAAGATTTTCGTCATCGCCCCTTAATCATTTTGAGCGTCTTATTTTTTATACCGACACATTTTTGCTTTCTGTATTTTTAAAATCCGTACAGATTATCCGAATAAGAATCCGAAAATTTTATTAAGGATTTTGTTTTTTGTGCCGAGGCATTTATTTATCCAATTATATACGGTCGGGACTACACGGTAGACGCCTGCACTTCTCTGAGCGGTTCTTGTTTCAACCGCACCGCAGTCGGAGCAGCGGCGGCTTTCTGTTCCGTTTTTGAAAAAATTGCCGTTTTTATCCGAAGTCCATGCGCTGAACTTATGATAATGCGGAATGCTGTCGCTTGTGTATCCGCAGATGTCGCAGACGCTGTCGTCATTCTTATCGATATGATTGCCCTCGCCGCAGTCTTTCCATACCGGAACAATAACTATATCAGCGGAGAGTGAGTCGCCCTCTTTAACGGGTTTTCCCGTCTCCTTGTCAAACCAGCCTTCAAAAATGTTTCCTTCCTCCTTCGGCTCAAGAGCAGGAAGCGAAGGAACGCTCTTTTCGTAGCCGTTGGTCAGAAGCTGAGTTTCTCCGGGAGTATCAAGCGTAATTACGAAGCTGCCCGAATGAGGAATTGCGGGAACGGCAGCTTTTTCGATGTAGCCGCAGTCGGCGCAGGTGTGCTGTTTTTCGCCCTGAGTGTTATAAGTTGCCGCTACGGTTTCCGTCCATGCTCCGTATCTGTGGCTCTGAAGCGCAAGCTTATCGCCGCAGGCTGAGCATTCAGCCCAATGGCCTGAGCTGTTTTTGGAGTATGAGTAGCTGTGACCCGTTGCCTCTGTCATGCTGTCAATCCAATAGAAGCCGCAGGAGCAAGCGTGGGTTGTGTAGCCTCCCGAAGTGCATGAAGGTGCGGTAACCGTTACGGTAAATTCATGGACATGCTCGTCGCTGAGCTTCGGAACGCTCGTTGTTTTTTCATATCCGCAAACGGTACATTTAACCGATAATACTCCGTCTTCGTCAGCGGTCGGCTGTTTGGTTATTACACCTTCGCCGAAGCTGTGAGCCGAAATGCCGATTTTTTTGTTGCATTCGGTTCCGCAAAGATACCAATGCTCTGTTTCGTTATATTCGGGGCCAACGGGTGAGGTTACGCAATGCTTGCCCGTCTGGCAGTAATGAGTTTTCCATTGTTCACTTTCAACGCAGATACCGTGTGTGCAGTCATAATCTTCCGTTACAGCCGCACAGCAGATAACGCAAAGGCCGCAATCGTCGCAGAATTCAACGCAATTTTCGCAGATTCCGCATTCGGCACAGCAAACGGCGCAGTTATCGCAGACGCTTCCGCAATCCTTGCAAAGATCCGCACAGTCGCCGCAATATCCGCAGTCGGAGCACATACCGTCGGCGCAGGAATCGCAGATTCCGCAATTCGGGCAGTATGAATCAACGCAGTTTTCGCAAAGTCCGCAGTCGGGGCAGACCAAAGCACATTCAGAGCAGTTTTCTTTGCAGTCCGGGCAGATATCAGCGCAGTTTTCGCAATAGCCGCAGCCCTGACAGTGATCGCCGCAGTATTCGCACTCGCCGCAGTTCGGGCAAAACTCTCCGCCGGAGCAGTATATGCATCTGTCACATGAGGAGCAAAGATCGTCGCAATCGGGGCACATGCCGCAATCGGGGCAGACAGAGCCTGAAGCGCAGTCGCCGCAAACGCCGCATCCGGGGCAGAGGTTTCCGCCAGCACAGTCAATACAGGTTGCACAGCCTGAGCATATTTCATCGGTGCAGTTTGTGCATTTTTCGCCGCACCCTTCGCAGACAACGGCGCATTTTTCACAGCCTTCTCCGCAGATGCAGGTAACAGCGCAGTCGCCGCAGGTGTT
Source organism: Acutalibacteraceae bacterium (assembly GCA_051881575.1). Taxonomy (GTDB): domain Bacteria; phylum Bacillota; class Clostridia; order Oscillospirales; family Acutalibacteraceae; genus CAG-177. The sequence goes on from JBJEQD010000050.1 coordinate 18,286, forward strand.
GCAGTTGTTGCACCATGCTTCATCATTGTTGTAGCAGGATTTGCAAGTGCCGCAGTCTTCGCATATATCAACGGAACAGTTTGTGCACTTTTCGCCGCAACCATCGCATACCGTGGCGCAGTTTTCACAGCCGTGACCGCAGATGCAGGTAACGGCACAGTCGCCGCACTTAAAGCAGTTATAGCACCATGCTTCATCATCGTCGTAGCAGCTTACGCATATTCCGCAATCCGTGCATATTTTATCTTCATTGCAGTTTGTGCATTTTTCGCCGCAGGAATAGCATACCGTTGCGCATTCTTCACAGCCGTTGCCGCAATAGCAGGTAACAACACAGCCGCCGCACTTAAAGCAGTTATGGCACCATGCCGCATCATCGCCGTAGCAGTCTATGCAGATGTCGCATTCGGAGCATATACTCTCTTCGTCGCAGTTGGTGCATTTTTCGCCGCAGGATGGGCAAACGACGGCACATTTATCACAGCCGTTGCCGCAGATGCAGGTAACAGCGCAGTCGCCGCAGTTATGGCAGTTATTGCACCATGCTTCATCATCGTCGTAGCAGGATTTGCATATTCCGCAGGTTGAGCAGAATTCATCTTCCGGGGTGCAGTTTGTGCATTTTTCGCCGCAGGCATAGCATACCTCGGCGCAGTTTTCACAGCCGTTGCCGCAGATGCAGGTAACAGCGCAGTCGCCGCAGTTATGGCAGTTATTGCACCATGCTTCATCATCGTCGTAGCAGGATTTGCATATTCCGCAGGTTGAGCAGAATTCATCTTCCGGGGTGCAGTTTGTGCATTTTTCGCCGCAGGCATAGCATACCTCGGCGCATTCTTCACAGCCGTTGCCGCAATAGCAGGTAACAGCACAGCCGCCGCACTTAAAGCAGTTATGGCACCATGCCGCTTCATCGCCGTAGCAGTCTACGCAGATGCCGCACTCGGAGCATATATTCTCTTCGTTGCAGTTTGTGCATTTTTCGCCGCATGAGGGGCAGACAAAGGCGCAGTATTCGCAGCCGTTGCAACATAAGCAGGTAACTGCACAGCCGCCGCAGTTATTGCAGTTGTTGCACCATGATTCATCATCGTCGTAGCATTCCTTGTGCACTCCGCAGATCTCGCAGATATCATCGTCGTAACATTCATCGCAGACTCCGCATTTCGGGCAGATTTCAACGCAGTTTTCGCATTGCCCGCAATCAAGGCAAAGATCATAGGAAAGTCCGCAAGCGCCGCAGCTTGGGCAATGATCCGAACCGCCGCTGACGCAGTCAAGGCAAGCGCCGCAATCCTCGCACTCAGGTTCGCCGTAAGTGCAGGCGTAGCAAACGGTGCAGTGAGTTAAATCATAGCAATCATTGCAGGCTCCGCATTCGTCGCAGGCAGGCATATCCGTGCAATCTTCGCAGTAGAAGCAGTGAAGGTCATCCCAGCATTCTTCGCAGACTCCGCAGTCGGGGCAAGCCGCTTCGTCCATACAGCTTCCGCATTCGGAGCAATGGTGAGCCTCATAGCAGTCCGTTCTTTCGCTGTTTTCGCCGCAATGGTCGCCGCCGTCGCAAATCCATGTGTCGGCAATAAAGCCTCCGCAGTATTCGCACTCGCTCTCGACCTCCCACGCATGGGCAACCAAGCCCGAATCATGCTCATGGTCATGGTCATGGAAAATACCCACGAGGGTATAAGCAAAAACCATGGCAAGGCAAAGAATCAGGCTCAGAAAAACTTTGAATTTTGTTTTCATTATGTCGTTTCCTCCTTTGAAAGCACCCTGATAAACAGATATTTCTTCCAATTTTACCATTATGATTATAATATTATTTAAGGGATTTTTCACCCTACAAATGTAGGGTGTTTTATAAAGAAGCAGAGATTTTTAAACAAAAAATCATTTCGGTATTGAAAAGCGCTCCCGCCTGATGATATAATTCCGATGACAGCAAAAAATCGGAGGTTTGACATGGATAAGTTCAGGCTCGGCGCTTCATACTATCCCGAATGGTGGAGCGAGGAGGAATGGGAAGAAGATTTTTCAAAAATGGAGGCTCTCGGCTTCAATGTTGTGCGAATGGGTGAATTTGCATGGAGCTGGTTTGAGCCGAGAGAGGGAGAATACAATTTTGAGCCGATGCTCCGTGCGCTTGACTGCGCCGAAAAGCACGGAATCAAGGTTATAATGGGCACAACAACGGCGGTCTGCCCCGCATGGCTTTATAAAAAATATCCCGAGGTCAAGGGTGGCAACGAAAAAGGGCATTATGACTTTGGAGGCAGAAAGGGACAGTGCCTTTCAAGCCCGATTTTTCTTGAATACGCCGCAAGAATAACCGAAGCTCAGGCAAAGGCTCTCGGCAATCACCCCGCAATAATCGGCTGGCAGCTTGACAACGAGCCGGGCTTCCCGTTCAGCGATTTTGACCCGTGCTGCACAGACGGCTTCCGCCTGTGGCTCAAAGAAAAATACGGCACTATTGATAAGCTCAATGAAGCCTGGTGCACGATGATGTGGTCGAATGTATATAACGGCTTTGACGAGATAGATATCCCCGTCAACGCCTGCGAGGGCGGTTGGACAAACGAAATCCGCCTTGACTACAGAAAATATTTTTCGTTCACCTTTAACAGACTTTTAAGAATGGAAGCGGAAACAGTCCGCCGCCATTCGCCGAACCGTTTTCTCTATACCAACTGGCCGGGAGCAAACTGGTCGGTCAACTGCTTTGAGGGCAGCGAATATCTTGATTATGCGGGCTGGGATAATTATGTCGGTCAGCCCAACGGCGAAAACTACCGTGTTCAGCTCAGAGCAAGCATGGAGCACAGCTTTGACCGCCGTCTCTCCTGCGGAAAGCATCAATTTATCGTTGCGGAGCAAACTCCCCTGCCCGACGCAAACACTCCGGCAGATGTTATCAGAGCGCAGACATGGCTCAATGTTTCTCACGGAGCGTTCGCAACGGTATTCTTTGAATGGCGTTCGCCAATCGGCGGCGCAGAGCAGGCATATGAAAGCATTTTGGGGCGTGACAAGCAATACAGAGAGAACACCGAGCCCGTTCTCCGCAAGCTTGCATCGGAGCTTCGTGAGCATTATCCGAAATTTGCAAAATCCAAAACCGTTTCGCAGGTTGCCGCATTGTATTCCTACGAAAACAGCTGGGGAACCGAGGGCTGGGTTGTTGACGGCCCGTATGACGAGGAATTCTTCAACGCCTACGGCGGTTTCAAAAATAAGCTTGCGGCAAATGTTGATGTTATCGGGATTCAGGACGATCTGTCGCCATATAAAGTGATTGTTATTCCGAATCACAGAATAACAACTCCAGAACAGGCAAAAAAGATTGAGGATTATGTCAGAAACGGCGGCATTGCCGTTATGAACACCGAATGCGGCACGAGAGACGAATTCAACCGCATGAGAGAAATGCTTGAACCGGGGCTTTTCGCCGATTTATGCGGAGCGCAGGTCACTGAAAACATATCTGCGGCAAAGCTTGAAAAGCAGACGGGAGAACCTGCCGAGGTTGAGTTCTCCGGCGGAATCAGGGCAAAAATCAACGGAAAGCTTTTCCGCTTAAAGCCGGGAGAAGCAAAAACGGCGGCGGTTTTCACAAGCGGCAGGCTGAAAGGCACTCCCGCCGTCACAATCCGCAGCTACGGCAAGGGCTATGCCGTGCTTTATGCCACCGACGGCAACGATGTTTATTTCTATGAGGCTCTCGCCAAGCTTATTAAAGACGAATTTTCAATAAAACCGCTCGTGGATGCCGATGACGGAATCATTGTTTCATCAAGACTTTGTGAGGATAAAGAATACATTTTTGCAGTCAACATGAAAGATCGCCCCGTGAGCATCAAGCTTGAAAACGAAATGAAAGACGAGCTGACGGGTAAAATTCTCAGCGGTTCGGTTATGCTTGACGGCTATGATGTGCTTATGCTTGAAAAGAAGATATAAAAAAATAGCAGAGGATTGCCTGCTTCGGCGTCCTCTGCTGATTTTTTATTGCGTATCATGGCGGTCAAGAATAACCAATCCGCTTTCTCGGGCTTTGACCGCAAGCTCGGTTCTTGAGCGGAATCCCGTCTTTTCAAGCATGGTCTGAATATAGTCACGCACGGTATACTGCGACATTCCGAGCCGCTCTCCAATGGCGGCGTTTGTGTCTCCGCTCGTCAGCTCACGGAGCACTTCAAGCTCACGGTCGCTGAAATCGCCGCTGTCGGTTATCCCGAAGCTGACAACGGGAGTTTTGTCGGGATAAACCGATTCGCCCGCCACGGTTCTGTCCATAATCTCCAGAACGGTCTGCTCGTCGGTCTCCTTGTACCAAAAGCTGTCTGCGCCCGCTTCTCTTGCCCGCTTAATGAACGAAACCTCGGGCATGGAGGTGACAATGATTATTTTTATTGCGGGATATTTCGATTTTATTCTTTTTGCCGCTTCAAGTCCGCTGGAGTTCATGGCCGTGCAGACATCCATCAGAATAAGATCTATTTCAGACTTTTCGCAGTAAATATCCGCCATGTCGGCGTTTTTTATTGAATGAACAAGACTGTATCTGCCGCTTGAAGCGATAATCGATTCAAAAAGCTGTCTCGGCATCGCCTGATCTTCAACAACCATAACATTAATCACCGAACAGCGCCTCCTTTTCGGGAATTTTCAATTTCAAAATAAATCTCGGTGCGGAGCTTATCTGCATTTCTCCTCCCGAATTCTCGACCTTGCGGCGAAGATATGAAAGTCCTCCGCCCTCAACCACCTTTTTATCGGGAGGAACGCCGTCATTTTTATATTCAATGATATAATAAGCTCCGTTTTTCTCAACGGTTATTTCAAGATTCTCTGCCTTGGCATGATGAACGGCGTTAGTCAGGCATTCCCTCGCTCCGCTCATAATGAATCGCATTATCCTGCTGTCGTTTTCGGGGATTTCTCCCTTGACCGTCAGAGTAATTCCCATCAGCGAAGCGGCTTCATAAAGCTCGTCGAGTGAGCTTTCCTCACCCCCGTCGGCAGATTCGTTTCTTAAAAGCGAAACGCTGCTTTTCAGAATGTTGAGCAAAACTTTCGTATCAACTGCGACTTCGCCTTGCTCGATATAGCGCTTTGAAGCAAGCAAAGCCTTGCCGAGACTGTCGTGAATACTGACCTTTGCGGCAAGTATTTCTTTCTCTCTCGTTATATCCGCTATGGTTTCGCTGTAATATTCAAGGCGGGCGTTCACCTGAGACAAGCCCTCGTTATATTCCTGAAGCTGACAGCTCAGAGCGTATTGCTCGGTAATGTCTGCGGCGGTTATTTCGTAAATTTTTCTGCCATCAATCGTCATTTCGTTTCTGCCAAAGCTTCTGACCCCGCCGTCGGGCAGGCGTATTATCGGCGTTTCGCCCTTCGTTACCGCATAGCTTCCCCCAACGGTTTCTCCGTTTGTGAGGCTGTTCCAGAATTCCGAGCCGTCAAACAGCGGCTGACCCGTTATGATGCGGCAAAAATCATCCATTCTGTGATTGACAAGCTTGGGTATGCCGTTTTCATTGCAGCAGCAAAGACCTGTCGGGAGCTTATCAACGCCCTCTTTGATTGACATGGGAGTTATGTTATTCTTTCTCCATCTGCCTGACAGGATAAACAGGACGCAGGAAAGCGCCGCCAAAACGATCAAAGCCGAAACAACAACAAAAGCGGGCAGAGAATTTGCAAAATCATAAACCGATAACAAATAATATTCACCGTCTTTGACGCCGTGGCCGCCTACCAGAACAAAAAGGCTCAGAAACGACGCCGCAAACAGCGCATAAGGAAAAACCGAATTCCGCATTTTAACCTTATAAATCGAACAGACGATGACGCAGTAAAGATCCGCCGCCATGACAATATTATAGGCGGCAATAATAAGCGCAACATATAAGCAGGGCAATTCAAAAAAGGTTCTCATTTTCCGTCACCGCCTTTCGGCAGAACAAGCGTTATGAACCGTGTTCCGTCCTCGCTGACGGAGCGCAGTTCTCCTTTTGCATTTTCAATTCTGTCACGAAGCTTTTCGGATAAGGCAAATTCAAGCTCGGAATCCGCCGTTATTCTCATAACAAACGCTCCGTTTTCTTCCGAAAGCTTCGCCATAACCGCCTCAAGCCCCGGCAGAAAGGCTTCAATCACCGCCTGCCACAGGTCAAAGGCAAGCAGAACCGTTTCAGCGCTCATCATAAATTCTCCGTCGCAAAAAACGCTGCACGGCGCTCCGTAAAGCTTCAGATATTCGGCAGATTCTTTGATGCTGAGAAAAAGCTCTCTGACATCAAGAAATTCTGCGCCGTCGGCAATCAAAGTCAGATTTGCCCTGCGCTTGATATAACAGATCAGCACGCAGATAAGCGGCATATTGCGGTTAAGGCTGTCCTCATTGCCGATAAGCTCCGCTATTCTTTCAAGCTGAGGCTTGACAAGCACGGAAATCGAGTCATAGAGCCGATTCTGTTCTTCAATTCTCGCCTGCTGCTCTTTTAAATCCGCCTCGGCTTTCAGCAGACGGCTCTTTTCGTTCAGCCTTTCGCCGATTTCTATAAGCTCGTCAATGATTTTATTGACCGCAGAAATATCGTCCGTCCAGAAGATGTTTCCGCCGCTGACCGCTTTTGAATGAAGAACGGTATTTTTATCGATAAAAACCGGTTCTTTAACGGCAAGCTTCATCTGCTCTTCCGTCAAAGGAACGGCGTTTTTGGAGCTGTAAACAACCCTGCCGCCCGAATCGGCAATCTGAACGGCGGCGCTTGAATTTGAAATATATTCCCTGTAGCCCGTGTTTGAGGGCAGCAAGCCAATTCTGATACAGCTTTCAATAACCGCAATAAAGATGAAGCAATGAGTTTCGGGGACATTAAAGGGCATATTTGAGCTTTTAACGCTGAGCAGAATTATGTAGGCCGTGCCGAGAGCAAGCCAAAATACTGGAACCAGCTGGGCTTTTTTGTTGACCGCCTTGCATTTATAGCTCAGCAAGCCGACGGCGGCAAAAATCCAAAAATAAATCCAGACGGCAACCGCATAAAACAGCGGGCCGTAGCCGTAATCGCTGTTCCAATTCTCAAAGTCGGGATTGAACCTGAAAGCAAGCTGATGAAAGTCGTTGGTCATTATTCCGAAGAGCAAAACCCCTGCGGCAATGAAAAGCACAATATAAGCCTTTGACAGCCTGCTTTCCTCCGTTTTGCCGACTCTGTCCGCAACGGCAAAGGCAATCAGCGGAGCGAAAAGCTGGGGCAGGTAATACAGATACCAAAGATATCTGCATGCAATTTCAATTTCGTCAAAATATCTGTATTTACAGGTTCTGACGAATATATAGAACATCATCAGCAGAGAGAGCGCCGTTATCATCGCTCTCATTTTTTTTGAAAGCAGGCTTCTCTGCGTGTAAATCATCCACCAAATAATTATACCGATAAAAACTGCATTTGTCAGCACAAAAATGAAATCAATGATATCGGGAGCTCCGATTCTGAGTATTTTCAAAATTCCCATCAAACCGAATACCGTCAGAGCCAAAGCGGCGGGAAATCTGTCCTTCGGTTTTATTCTTTTCACGGGCGCACCCCCTCTGATTTCGGATTTTTTTATTCGTCAGGAAATTATGCTTGGTTTTGGCGGGCAGACTGAAGCTCCGCCTGAAGCTTTACAAGCTCGTTTTTGGAAAGCCTGTAGCAGAAGAAAAGCAGGACAAACAGCGCAGTCAGAATGATTGCGGGAACAAGGGTCGAAATACCGTAAAGCTTTTCGATAACCTCGGGAGGCTGAACCGAAAGCTTTCCGTTATAGCCGATAAGCTCAAGAATTGCGGGAACGCCTGCTCCTGCGGCAGTCTGACCGAGCTTTCTGACGAACGAATAGAAAGAATATGCCGTGCTTTCCTCACGCCTGCCCGAAAGCAGCTCGTGATAGTCGATAACATCCATAACCATCGCCCAAATTTCCAAAACGAGGAAGGTCTGACCCGCTCCCGAAAGGAAAGTCATAACAAGGAACAGGTAGGGATTTGAAGCAAGGGCTGTATGACCGAAAAGATACATGATGATATTGATAACCGCCGCAAATGCGATTCCTGCGCTGCATATTTCTTTCTTGCCGAATTTGCGGACAAGCTTGCTCATAACGGGCAGGAACATCGCCATGGGGAGATAGGTGCAGATAGTAACAATGCTGTAAAGTCCGGGCTTTTCATAGAAATTTTTGAAAAGATAGTTATAAACCGTCTGAGTATACATCTGGAAACAAATCAGAAGCATTGACACTCCGCAGAGGGCAAGGAACGGTTTGTTTTTCAGGAGCATTTTGATGCTTCTGAAAATGTTGTAATCGCTTTTGCTCTGACTTTCCGAAATTGATACTCTTTCTTTGGTAAGCTTGAAATGCGTAAAGAATGCGGCAACGGTCAGCAGAGAAAGCAGACCGACGGCAATGCTGAGCTTTTTCCCGTCAAGAACCTTGACGCCCGCAACAGTTGAATAAACAAACAGAGGGAGAAGAATCTGAGCAGGCAAGCCGCCCAAGCCCGCACCGACGGAACGCCACATTGAAAGCGAGGAACGCTCTATTTCATCGTCGGTGATGACAGACGCAAGCGAGCCGTAGGGAATGTTGACGCCCGTATACATCATTCCGTAGAAAATATAAGTCACATAAGCATAGATGAGATACTGTCCGTCTGTAAGACCGGGAAGCTTCAGGAACATCAGAAATGCCGCAGCGGCAAGAGGAATTGACGCTCCGATAATATAGGGGCGGAATCTGCCGTGCTTAGTCGGGCGGCGTGAATCAATAAATGCGCCCCACATCGGGTCGTTAACCGCATCCCATATTCTTGCAACAAGCATCAAAACGGTGATTGAAGCGTTGGCAATGCCCAGAATGTCGGTATAGAACATTGTCAGAAATGAATTAACGAGAGAAAAGGTCAGCAGCCCGCCCATGTCTCCCAAGGCATAGCCTATTTTATCGACAGCTTTGATTCCGTGAGTTTGTCTTTCTTCCGTCATGTTTATTTCTCCTTACATTTTTCATTTTTATAATTTTCTTTGTTCGGAATAACACTATACCGTTTTGCCTTTGCCGTTAAATGTGAATTTAATGTTGTCCTTCGTTTTCCATTTTTCGCATGCGGAGCGTTCGCAGAAGCTCATCGGCTCTTTGCCGCCCGGTCTCCATTCGGGAATAGCCCGATTATTCGGATCTCCGTTTTTGACAAACGCACAGATTGCGCCAACAAGCTGTTCCGAGATACGGTAATCAATTTCTTCAAACGGTCTCCAATTGAAATCGAGAGTCGAAAAAGCATAAAGCAGATCTGCGGCATGCCATGCTCCCATATCATCGCCCGGCAGCCATCTGTTAAAGTTAAATACATAGCAGGGCTTTGAATTATGCTTTTCGGCATAATTCGCCCATTTTTTAGTTACACATTCCAGCACAATCGGAATCATATCCGTGCAGGTCGCACCGAGAATCTGCGGAATATCGGGCAGAGTTTTTATGTTGAAGCTTTCTTTTGTCAAAAGATATCCGTCGTAAACAGGGAAAGTATAGGGCATGCTGAATTTACTTTCTTTGCAGGCTTTGAGCCATGAATAGTAAAGCTCCTTTGCGCCGATTTGTTTCAGTTCATTCATTGAGGAAACGCCTGCGTTTTGCATTATTTTATCCCAGAACGGCTTGATTTTTTCAACCGTCAGCGGCTTTAACAGGCATCTTTGAAGCCCTGCGCCGCTGAGCATTATTGCTCCCGAGATACGCCCTTTAAGCATCGGATTGTTAAGGTGAATGTCAACGCTCATTGCGCCTGCGCTCTGACCCATAAGGGTAATCTTGTTCGGGTCACCGCCGAAAGCGGATATATTGTCAATTACCCATTGGATTGCGGCGGTCTGATCGTAAAGCCCGAAATTACCGCACACGCCGTTTTCGTCGGTCAGCTCGGGGTGGGCGCAGAAGCCGAAAGGTCCGAGGCGGTAATTAATCGTTACCGTTACGACTTCGGTTCCCAAACGGTTGCCTCTTATATGACCCTCATCCGAGCTTCCACCCGTGAAGCTTCCGCCGTGAATAAAAATCAAAACAGGTGTTTTATCTGCGTTTTTCGGAGCAAAGATATTCAGAAACAGGCAATCCTCGCTGTATGTAAAGCTTAAGCCCTTGCGAAACTCCTTGTGATAAAACGGGTTAACAACGGAGTCATCATCAAAAGCACGGTGCTGAAAACAGCAGGCTTTGAATTCGGTTGCGTCATAAACTCCGCTCCACTCCTTTTCTTGCTTCGGGTATTCAAATCTGCCCGCACGGGCATACCGTATACCCCTGAATTCATAACAGTTTTCATTTTCAATTCCCTTGATTTTTCCGCAGGGAGTATCTTTCTCAATATAATTCACAGTCGCACCACACTCCAAAGTTTCTATGAACAAATAATATCAAATTATCCTTATTCTGTCAATTAATCAAATAATGCACAATATCGCATAAAAAGCCACGGCTCCGACGGATAACCGACGAAGCCGTGACTTCAAACAAGGTGTATTATGTTAAAAGGCAATCGAAAATGTCTTTTGGAATGTTGAGATTCTGTTGACAAGGGGTAAAACAACGGCAACGATTACGAACGCCGATTCGGGAGAAATTCTTCTCAGCAGAGAAACCGCAATCTTAACAACATTGCGAAGAGCGGAGTTCATCTCAATTGAATCAACAAGTCCGTTGATTGAAGCCGCATTGGCTTCTGAGGTGAGCTCGCCGTAAAGCCAATAAAACAGCGAAACAAAAGTCTTACCCTTGTCTGATTCAAGACCGAGCCTGTAAGCATGACCTCTTTCAACACTCGGCTTTACAACAGCCTTTGCACTGCCCGAAAGGTCTTCAAAAAGCTCAAGGAAGTTCTCTTTTTCAAGAGTGAGCGTAAATGCTACGCCCTGATTGATTTCGATATCCGTCAAAGCAGGAGCAATCATATCATAAATCGCATCGGTTTTGAGCGAATATTCGCCGATTGTTACCATTCCGATTTTTGAAGTCAGCTTGTGAATCTGATCGTCAAGAAGACCCGAATCAATCAAATAAGCTGCTTTGGGAAGTAAATCATAAACGGTATTTACAGGATCGTTTGCAAGCTTTTCAAGAAGATTTGCAACAGGAACAAGAATCTGACGGATTCTTGCGTCCATCTTTGCGTCGCTTGATTCGGCGGCGTTAACAACCAAAGTGTAATCGTGAGAAGAAACGACACCGTCAAGATCAAGCATTTCAAAAACGGGAACAAGATCCTCATATGCATTATAGGTATATGTGCCGTTTGTTGTGCTTATGGTGTTTTCAAATTTCAGAGCCATTGTTAGAATTGAGAACGGGCGGAAAATTGCAGCCGCAGCGTCAAGAAAGCCCTCTTTGTCGCCGTCCGTGAAGCCCCAATCGCCGTTTTTGAAGGTCATTTCCTTGTTCCAATCCTCAAGGTTTTTAACAACCTTTCCGTTTTCGTCAACCGAAGCTGCCGCAAGAAGCACGGCGGCAGCTCCTGCAAATTTTTCTTCGGTGAGCTTTGCCGCAAGGTCGGTAGGACCTTTTTCAAGCAGAGAAGTCAATCCTCCGAGAAGAGGATAAAGAAGCTTTGCAAGATCTCCAACCATCTGGTTTGAGAATATTTTTTCGGCGGAAATGCTGTCTGCAAGAAGCTTTTCAATTATTTTACCTGCTTCGTTTGCGGTTGATGCGGCATTTTTATTGTTAATGAAGAAAGGATATTCAACTTTCGTTTCTTCGTATACGGAAAGATCGGGCATGGTTTCATCTGCTGCATCGGGTGCAATGCAGGCAAGAACTGCAGCATACTTCTCGGTTGCTTCTGCCGAAATATACATTTTGAGATTTGACGGAACCTTTTCATATGCCTCTTTAACGGTGGCAATGTCATCGTTTGTGTAAGGCTCCGAAACCGATGCAATAACAGTTTCAAAATTCACAACGGTATCGTAATTCTGAATATCGTTGCAGTATGTATAGATTGCCGAGGGATTATATGATTTGTAGGTGTAGCCCGTTGATGAAGATGTGACAACATCTGCGTCAACATAAATGCCCCACTTATCATACATTACCTTTTCTCTGTCATCGAGTTTTTCATAAAGAGCAACTGCTTTTTTGGCATTTTCAACATCGCTCTTGTCAGCCTCAAAGCAGGCCTTTGCGGTAAGCCCGGTTTTAAGTATTTCGAGAAGTGCGGCATACTCCGGAGCAATTGCAACAAGCTTTTCAAAAGCTTCAATTTGCTGAGCACCCTCATATTTATACTTGCCGACGGTGTATTCCGCTCTTTCAAGCTGTCGCTGAAGATATGCCTCCATTGCGGCAATATAGGCGGGGTCGTTTTCACCCTCGGCATAGTCGGAAGCCTTCGGCTTGCTTATGCTCGACGGCTGAGTGCCGGTAAAGGGATTTTTCTTGTTAATGTCGTCATAGAAAACCTTTGCCATTGCCTTTGCGCCGTTAATCGGATATGTTGCAAGGGCATAATAAAAGTTGCTGTATGACTTATACCAAAGACCTGAGAAAAGCCTTGCATTAACGCTTGCTGCGGCAAATGCCTCAGCCTTTTCATCAACGGTTTTGCCGGTGTTTGCAAGTGTTTCCGCAAGAGTCTGTGCCTCAGCGATATAGGAGGGATAGCCTAAAACATTGCCGCCTCTGATGTGTGCTTCTTTGCGAAGAACTGAGCTGCTTGTTGAAACGCCTTCGGCTTTTGCAAGCTGAAACTCTCTGTCATAAACTTTTTTAAGAAGCAGATCAAATGCATAAACATCGACAAGTTCTTTTTCTTCGTCAGTCAAAACCCTGAACCCGGAAACTATTTCATTGTATCCGTCCAGATCCTCTTGGGTCGGTTCAGCAACGCTGAGATTGCCGTTATAGGCGGTAATTTTCTGCTCCAATGCGGTTATCTTTTCAGGCTTTTCAGCCGCAAAAGCGGTCAGACCGACAAATGTTACCGACATTATCAGGCAGATGCTCAGAACAAGGCTCACTGTTTTCTTGAAAACATTCATTTTCTTCTCTCCAATCTTTTTTCTTCTTTTTCGTTTTTATCCTCTCTTTGCGATACGATGATTTCTTCACACTCCTCCTTAGATAAAATTTCAAATTAAGCGGAATTAATAACATTCCGTTATTATTTGTCCAAAATCAAATCCCGCAGTCAGACAAACGGGATTTAAAAGAGTTCTTTTTTAATGGATTCAACAACTTCTTGCTCACATAATAATGAGAGTCCGCAGAAAAAGTCAGACAAGATATCTTCTCTAACAGAAAATTCGGGAATCAAATGCTGCCAAACATCTCTTTTAATCTCCTTGACAAGCATCTCTGCGGATACTTCTCCGCCATTATGATAAAGAATAATTTTTTTTGGATTTATGATATAAATAAGCGCTTTCAGCTTTTGAGAATAGTAATCCAAACTTGTGTCATCCTGCGCAGTAACGGTTATTCCGTCCATTTCCGCCGCAGCGCCTCCCGCTCCGTTAACAACAACGCCGTCAATCATTATTCCTGCTCCGCAGCCGTTTTCGCCGAAATAATAAATTGCAAGAACTCCGTCACCTGCGTTTTTTTCTCGGCTGAGAGCCGCATAAGCAGCAACACGCATATCATTTTCAACAATTGCAATCTTGCCCGTGCGTTTTTCAATATATTCTTTAAGAGGAACGCCGTCAAGAGACGGATAAAAGAACGAGCTGACTACCCTGCCTTCATCGATAATACCGGTTGCTGAAATCGCAATCATAGATATCTTATCGTCTGCGGCAATGCAATTATCAATAACTTCATCTAAAATGCTGAAAAAATTACTGTCGTCAACGCAGACTTCTCCGCAGGATATAGTTGAACTCAAAAAGTCATGCACTCTCCAGAACAGTCCGCCCTTAATTACGGAAATCAAAATAAAATGCATAAAATCGGGGCAGAGAGAATAAGTCTGAGCCCTGCGACCTCGTTCGCCTCCGACCATTTCACATTCTTTAAGGATTCCGTTTTCAACTCCGAAATCAACTGCCCTCGTAACAGTCGGCAAGCTCAACCCAATTGCCTTTGAAATCTGAGGAATGCTTGCATGAGCATTTTTGTGGATATAATCCCAAATCGCTTTGTGGTTAGTCTTCCTGACGATAGAAATATCTACAGTATTATCCACATAAACGCCCCCTGACGCCGCAATTAATAACATTTCGTTATGAATTGATTCTATCACCTTTTTATGCAGCGTTCAATATGCGTTTTTGCCAAATCTTTTGTCGTTTTTTTGTTAACTTTGCCATATTAGCGCAAAATAAGCGGAGATATATATGAAAATCCCCGCCGAAATAATTTCATCTCATAAAAATATAGTAAATGACGCCGTAAATGACCGCTGCGGCAGAGCCGTAGACAAGGACGGGGCCTGCAATGCGGAACATCTGAGCGCCCGTGCCGAGAATTTTGCCCTCGCTCTGAAACTCCATGGCGGGGGAAACAATGGAATTTGCAAAGCCCGTTATCGGAACTATCGTTCCCGCTCCCGCATAGTAGGCGATTTTGTCAAAAACGCCGAGAGCCGTCAGCACGGCGGCAATCACAATCAGCGTTATCGGCACAAGCGCCTTGACATCGTCTGCGCCGATGCCTATTTTTTCGTAAATCATTCCGAAGCCCTCGCCGAGAGCGCAAACCAGCCCGCCGATAACAAAAGCAAAACAGCAGTTTTTGATTTTATTTGTCGGCGGCGAAGCCTTTTTCGCCATTTTGCCGTATTCTCCGCCGGTCACATTCATAGTTTTTCCCTCCGTTTAATAATGATATTAACATTTTGCCACGGGCGGGCGGAGTTATGCGCAAAAAAATCGGAACTGCTCAAAAGGAACAGTCCCGATTTAATGATTTTATTCTTCTGTATTGTCAAAAACCGACCATGAAACAAGCTTGATGTTTCTCTTTTCGGCTTCGCAGAGCAGGTCTCCGCTTTTCAAAAGCTCAAATTCAAAAACCCGTTTTTTCCATTCCTCTCCGCAGTCGGCGGGATAGGCGGGATGAAGAAACATTTCCGTTACTCCCTCTCCGATTTCGTCAAGGGCGTCAATATAATACTTTCTGAGAGTTTCATAATCCTTGATTCGGCTCATTGACCACGGATTTGAAATAAGGTCGTCAAGGAGCTTTACTCCCCTTTTTGTTCCCTCGGATACGATATGATTGAAATACAGCATCAGCGGCTTCGGAATCGCTCTGCCTAGCTGTCTTTCAAGGAATCCGGGAGTTTTCGGGAAACGGTAGGGAAGATTGTATTTTTTGCAAAGCTCGTATGCATCAACAAAAAACCGCCTGCCGTTTATGCCGTAAAGCGTGGCGCAATGATTATCGGCATGGTCAACCATACAGCCCCGTTCTTTGAGAAAAAGAATCTGCTTTTCGATTTCGGAACGGACATCTTTTCTCTTTGCATGGAGGGCTATATCCTTTTGACTGTGATAAAGCCCTTTTTCGTCGCCGAGCGATTCTGCTCCCGTCAGGCTCTGCCAGCGGTTTTCTTCTCCGTCGGAATTAATAGTCCAATGCACACCTACCGAGAAGCCCTTTTCAACCGCCGTTTTCGCCGCATTTTCGGCGTCGGGCGCAACGGTCAGAACCGACGAAGCGGTAATCAGCTTCTTTTCGTAAAGCTCGGTTATCGCCTTTGTCTGCTCGGGATTATAGCCGTAATCGTCTGCGCTGACGATAAGATACTTATTCATTTACGCTCACTTCGGCCTTTTCAGCATTTTCCGCTTTTTTCTCATCTCTGAAATGCAGGAAGAATGAGAAAACAGAAGCAAGAATCATGGCAACTGCGGGGAATACGCAGAGCAAAGTTTTTGCCGCCGCCGCAGGGTTATCGCCGGGGTTGTCGCCGTTAACAAAGCCGTAGAATTCGGAGGCAAGATAGAACGCAAGTGAAGTGTAAAGTCCGTTGAGCCTGTTCATAACGCCGATAAGGCTTGAAATGGTGCCCTCTCTCTTGATGCCGTGGCGTGCATAGTCGTCATCCATGATTTTTGCGCCGATGCAGTCCATTGTGAGCAGGCATGCGGCAACGCCGACGCCCATGATGCAGACGATGGGAATTGCGGTTTTCATCGATGAAGCGAAATAGAGAGGAATAAAGCCGACCGCCATGGTGACAAGTCCGATTCTCCATGCCGTCATAACGCTGATTTTTTTGATGACAAATGACCAGACAACGAGGGCGACAACAGCCGCCGCAAAAACAACTCCGAGCAGGAGCGTTGTTGCTCCGCCGTCAAGACCGAGTGTATATTTAACATAGAAGGGTATTGCCTGAGAAATAAGGGCGAACGCCGCAGAGTAGCAAGCTCCGACGATGCCGAACAGCCAGAATTTGCCGTTCTTTACAAGGTCGATAATGCTTCTGATGAGATTGGGCTTTTCGAGCTTCTCATATTCCATATCTTCGTGACAGCCCGTAACGCAGAAAAGAATAACCGCAAGAGCGATAACGCCGTAAATGATTGAGGTTAAGGAATAACCGAGAGCGTCGGTAATCATCGGGGTCAGAGCGATGCTGATTACCATTGCGAGAAGCTGGCAGATCTGACGGATTGCGTTGGTCTTTGCTCTCTGCTCATCGGTTTTGAATATTTCGGGGAACAGAGCGCCGTAGTTTGCGTTGATAAGCGAATCGAGAGTGCCCGTCATGATATACATAAGCAGCATATAGATGAACAGCCTGCTCTTTTCGGCACCGATAAATGCGGGAACATTGAAGAACAGAAGGAAGCAGAGAATCAGAAGCGGAGTGCCGATAATAAGCCAGGGTCTTCTTCTGCCCCATTTGGTTCTCGTTCTGTCCGAAAGAAAGCCGTAAACGGGATTGTCGATTGCGTCAACAAAGGTGTAGATAAACAGCACAAGAGAATACTTTTTCATATCAAGGCCGAGCATATCTACATAGAAAATCGCCGCAAAGGATTTGAACATGTTGATGGGGATTGAGGTTCCGAACATGCCGATGCCGTAACGGAACGGCGAGGTTCTCTTTTGCAGGGTGGTTGGTGAGTTGCTCATTTTTATATTCCTCCTGTAATATTATTCAAAATAAATCGGGTTGCTGACCGCTTTGACGGCCTGCCGTCTGCCCTTGACCGCTTTTATGTAAGCAAAATTTGTTTTCGGGAGCCTGAACTTTCCGCTGAATTCGTCTTTGCCGCCCTTGAAAACGGTTTGTTCTCCGTCACGGGTGACAAGAACGATTTTCGCTCCGCCGAGCTTCTCTGCGGAAATCTCAATTTCGGTTTCTTCGGAATACCTTGCGGTTTCGCCCATTCTTGCTCCGCCGTATTCAAGCCCGAGCCTCGGCCCGTCAATGCTTTTGGTCACGAAGCACCTGCCCGCCCGTATGCCGTCAAGAATATCTTCCGCCTTTCTTGATTCGCTCCAGACGGCGGTGACGGGATTGCCGAGAGATACAAAAGACTTCTCTCTGTGAAAATCGCTTCCGCCGACTGCGGGAATCTTCCTGCCCTCTTTCAGAAGCCGGGTCCACCATTCAATGCCGTCGGTGTTTGTCTTTCTCATCGGGCCGTTCCATATTTCCATCATGTCAAAGCCGGTGTCATCCTGCCATTTGTAGGGGCAGAAACGGCATTTGGGATGATTGACGGAGATAACGGCGCCCGAATTCCTTGCGTTTTGAATGAGTTTTCTCATTTCTTCAAGATTATTTGCGATAAATGAATTTTCAAACGGCGCTTTTGCTCCGAAAAAATTCATGTGGCCGTTATAATGAGTCCACTCAACTGCGGGGATAAAAGTGAAGCCACCCAAATGGGGCAGATTCAGATTTTCGGAATAATTATTATGATTTGCGGCAGCTAAAAAGTCAAGGCCGATTTCCTTTGCTTTCTTGCCGAGGGTGAACATATCAAATTCGCCGTCCGAAGCGTCGGAATGAACATGCAGATCGCCGAAAAGAAGCTCCTCGCCCTTTTCTTCAAATTCAAATTCATAAGTGACCTCAACGCCCTCGGGCATAACATGATATGCGCCGACGATGATTCCCCATTTTCCCTCATTAATCGGTTCGGAGAGATAACCGTTTGACGAATCGAATTCGCCGACATATATGCTTTTGTGGGCGCTTCCCGACCAGCCGAGAAACCTGCCTTTTTCGTCAACAAGGCCGATATCAATAATATTTGTCGGGTGCAGGTCGCTGAGAATGCCTTTGGTTTTTCGGAAATAGGAATAACTGACCGTCAGCTTCCGTATTCCGCCCGGCACATCGAAAGGCACGGTGTAATAAGTGCCTTCTTTTTCTTTCGGCACAAAATGCTTAAGCTCTGTTTTGATGATTCCCATAGCATCACCTCTGAATCCATTATAGAGCAACGGCGGATTTTTTTCTTGTGATTTTTTAATGATTAGATGTGATTTTTTTAACCGTTTGTTGAAAATGCACAAATATGCTTGCATAAAAATCAGCTATATGCTATTCTATAATACGGATACGATTATGCCTCAGGAGGTGACGGTCACGGATAGCAATAATGATTTTTTTAACAGCTCTCAGGTTAAACCCGAATGCACGGTTGACTTTCACAACAACAAGTTTTTTGAAAAAAACGAGGTTTCTTTTCATTGGTGGAGCGCCGAAGAAACCTCTCTGCACTGCCACAATTTCTATGAATTTTTCATTATCACCGACGGCGCTGCCGTGCATAAGCTCAACGGAAAAACCTCAAAGCTTTCAAAAGGCACTTTATACCTGATAAGACCCGAGGACTGCCATCAATTCCGCAAGACGGGAGACGGCGGGTGCATTCACCTCAATTTCTGCGTCACTCCCGAGCGGTTCAAGGCTCTGTGCGGCGCTCTCAAAATACCGTTTGATGAGCTTATCGGCAGAGAATCTCTGTCGGCAAAGCTTTCGGGAGAAGAACTGAAATATTTTGTTTCAAGGGCAAGGGAGCTGAATGTTCTTTCACGCTGCGGCGGCGACAGTCAGGCTTCCGCAATCTGCGCCATAATTGCCGATGCGGCGGCGGTTGTCTACCGTTCGGCAGTTCTTGCGGGAATGAATTATCCCGAATGGTTCACGGAGCTTCTCGAAAAAATTCATTCCCCCGAAAACATTGCCTGCACCGCTTCCGATGTTTACAAAATGGGCGGTTTCTCCGCTCCCGTAATGATTGAATATTTCAAAAAGTACACGGGCAAAAGCGTTGCGGCATATCTGCGGGATATCAAATGCGACTACGCCTGCATTCTGCTGAAAAATACTTCTCTTTCAACTCTTGAAATATCGGGCAGGCTCGGCTACGACAGTCTGAGCCACTTTAACCGAATTTTCAAGGAATATATCGGGGTCACACCCGCCGTTTACAGGAACGGAAGCCTTGGAAATCCAAAGCAATAATTAGTAACTTTCTCCAAAAAAAGTCCGCTGTTTTTGGCAAAACAGACGAAAATACAGAAATCGGGAAAATACCGTTTTTTCTGTTGACATCTTCCCTTTTTCAACTTATAATGCAGGTAAATTACTTAAAGTTATGGTAGAGAGGGGGAACTGATTTGATTCCCGAAAAGCTTTTAATCAATAAGCCCGCAAGCGCTCATATTCTCTCGATTGCGAAAAAGCAGTTCAAGGGCGACGATTCGCCGCTGTTTGCCGTTACGGGAGACCTTGACATTGAAAGCAATTACGGCGAGAGCGCAGTATTTGTTGCCGAGAGCCGGATAGTTGCAGTCGGAGATAACTTCACCGACGGCTTTATCAGCCTTGATTTTTCAAGCATTGAGAATATCGAGGTCAAAAGAATGTACGGCAACGCCGTGCTGAAAGCCAAGACCGTCGGAGGCTCGTCAATCGACCTTATGCGCTTCACCTTTGCAATGGCTGATATCTGCGACGCCGCCGCCGATTTTGTTATCAAGGTCAAAAGCGGAGAAAGCGTTGAAAGCCGCTTTGCCGCCGTTGAGGCTTCGTTCAAAAATCTGCGTTCTTTCTGCCCGAAATGCGGCAGAAAGCTGCCGTCTCCCAACGCTGAATGCCTGAACTGTCAGGGCAAGGGTAAGGTTGCTTCAACCCTTTTGCACTACATAAAGCCCTATGCAGGCAAGCTGATTTTCTGCATTTTCCTTTCGGTTATCACAACTGCGGCTGCTCTTGTTCCTCCCTATGTTACAAGCCTGATGGTTGACTCGATAATCCCCGGCAGAGACAAGAAAATGCTGATTCTGATTATTCTTTTTCTGCTGTTCGTTTATTTCATGCAATACGCAATCGGCGCTCTGCGTTCATATATACTGCGTGTTGCGGGCGACGGAATTATCGCAGACCTGAAAAAGGAGATTTATGCAAAAGCTCAGTATCTGCCGATGAAATTCTATGACAAAACCTCGACAGGCTCGGTTATAAACCGAGTCAACTCCGACACAACGGTGCTTCAGCAGTTCATGCTGAGAATAACTCAGGAGGCTGTCGTTCAGCTCTTCATGATGTTCGGAATCATAATCATCATGCTTTCGATGAACTGGCGACTGACCCTGCTTTCGCTCATTCCCGTTCCCGTTGTTGTTTTTTGCAGCAGGTATTTCGGCAAGAAAATTTCGCCGATGTACCGCCGTCTGTGGCGCAGAAGCGTTGCGATATCGAGCATTCTTTCCGACACGATTCCCGCAATCAGAATAGTAAAATCATTTTCAAGCGAAGAAAAGGCGATAAAGCGCTTCGGCAGGCATGTTGACGACTGGCTCAACGAGGACAAAAGAGCGGCTAAGATTGCCGCAATTTTCCCCGCCGTTATAACCTTCCTAATCACCTGCGGTTCGGTTATCATCTGGTATATCGGCGGCAACATGGTTATCAACACCCCCGAAAAGCTCTCACTCGGCGTTCTCGTTTCGTTCATTTCATACACTTCCATGTTCTATAACCCGGTCAACTTCTTTGCAAATCTCAGCGACTCTTATCAGAACGCTCTTGCCTCGACCGAAAAGGTTATGGATATCATCAACGCCGAGCCCGAACACGATTTCGGCAAGGATGAAAAGCTTGAAAATTTAAAGGGTAAAATTGAATTCAAAAATGTCAATTTCTCCTTTGACCGTTCAAAAAAGGTTCTCAACGATGTTAACTTCGTCATAAATCCGGGCGATGTTGTCGGCATTGTCGGCACAACGGGTTCGGGTAAATCGACGCTTATTAATCTGCTCATGAGATTCTATGACGATTACGAGGGCGAAATTCTTGTTGACGATGTCAACATCCGTGATATAGACATGTCTTTCTACCGCTCGCAGATAGGCTATGTTCAGCAGGAACCGATGATGTTCAGAGACACGATATTCAACAATATCGCCTATTCTCTCCCCGGCGCTCACCCCGAGCAGGTCATCAACGCCGCCGACATTGCAAATGCTCACGGCTTCATTTCACGCCTGCCCAACGCATATGACACTATGCTCGGCGAAAGAGGCGTCGGCCTTTCGGGCGGCGAAAAGCAGAGGCTTTCAATCGCAAGAGCCGTTCTCAAAAACCCCGGCATTCTCATTTTTGACGAGGCAACCTCAGCGGTTGACTCCGAAACCGAAAAGCTGATTCAGGACGCAATCGACCGCCTTATCAGAGGCAGAACAACCCTGATGATTGCCCACCGTCTTTCAACTCTGCGAAAAGCAAACAAGATTATAGTTGTTGACAAGGGCAACATCATTGAATTCGGCACGCCCGACGAGCTTATGGCTCTCAAAGGCAAATACTATAAGCTGATTCAGATTCAGTCAATGAGCGAGCAGGTCGCCGCTCAGAAGGCTGCGGAAAACTTTGAATAAGGAGGGTCGTTTATGGCAAGAAATTTTATTGACGGCAATGAGATCCGCCTTACCGTCAAGGATAAAATATTCTGCGATGTTGAGTTTTTCACGGGGCAGAAGCTAACGGATCTTGAGCCGAGAAGGCTGTTCCCCATCAGCGGCCTTTCTGAATACATAACCTTTCTCGACAGCGAGGGAGAGGAACGGTTCATAATAAGAAAAATTGACGGCATGGAGCCCGAGCAGAAAAAGCTTTTGCTCGGAATGCTCGATGAATACTACCGAATCCCCAAAATTACAAAGCTTGTCAAGTTCTCCGAAAAGCATAAAATCTGGATGTGGGAGGTTGAAACCGACCGAGGTAACTTCACTTTTGAGATTATCAATCACATTCAGTCGCTGAAAATGTTCTATGACAAGCGAATATTAATCAAGGACGGCAACGATAACCGCTACGAAATACCGAATATCTATGAGCTTGACAAAAGAAGTCAGAAGCTCATTCTTCCCAATCTGTAATCAACGAAAGGAACGATAAACATGAAGCTTATTCTCGCAATTGTCAACAATGACGACAGCGCTGTCGTTTCCGCAACTCTTACAAGAGAAAATTTCAGCGTTACGAAGCTCTCAACCACGGGCGGCTTTCTCATGATAGGCAACACTACCCTGCTTGTCGGCGCAGAAGACGACCGAGTTTCAAGAGCAAAGGAAATCATTCAGGAGCATTCAAGAACGAGGAAAAAGGTTGCCATGACAACCGATTCTCTCGGCAGAGGGCTTCAGAAAGACAGCCTTGAAGAAGAAGTTACCGTCGGAGGCGCAACTGTTTTTGTTCTCGATGTTGAGAGCATGGATAAATATTGATAAAGGAGAGAGACCATGAAAAAAATCATTTCTTTGATTCTTGCGGCGGCAATGCTGCTTTCCGTCTGCATTTTTGCAAATGCAGAGCAGAGCGGAGAGCTTCGCTTTTCGGATGACGGAGATTTTACGATTCTTCAGATAAGCGACCCGCAGGACGACCAATACCCCGCATATGACATGCTCAGACTTATTGAGCTTTCCATCGCTCAGACCGACCCCGATCTTATAGTGTTCACCGGCGACACCGTTGAGGACAGCCGCATAGGCGATTTCGGCGTTGACGGCGAGGACGGAAGAGAGGGCGTTCGCATTGAGGACATCTCGGGCAACCTTGATTATGAGACAACCCTCAAAAATGTCAAAGCAACCTGCGATGCGGTTTTTGAAGCCGCAGAGAAAGCGGGAATACCCTTTGCCGTTACTCAGGGAAACAATGACTACAGAAGCGGTGTTTCCAATGAGGATTGGCTGAAAATCTACGGCGAATATGAGCATTGCCTTGTCAAGGACGAAAGCCCCGACGAAGACGGCAGAATCGACTATCACCTTGAAATCAAAGGCTCAGACGGCAGCACGGCGTTCAATCTTTGGATGATGGACACCCGTTCAAGCACGGTCAAGGAAGACCAGATTGAATGGTACAAGCAGGAATGCGCCGCTCTGACCGAAGCAAACGGCGGCAAGCCAGTTCCCGCAATGGTATTCCAGCACATCAATGTTGCCGAAATCGGCAATCTCTTTGAACCCTGCCATTTTTGGGACGAGGGTGCAAGGAATATCGGCACAAAGTTTTACCGTCTCAACAAGGATATCGCAAGCGGCGTCAATTCGGGAGCAGTTGAACCGGGTCAGACAAGCGAGCAGTTCACCGCATGGAAAGAGTGCGGGGATGTTATCGGCGCTTTCTTCGGCCATTGGCATTCGGAGGGCTATTCGGGCGTTTATGACGGAATCGAGCTCGGCTTGACCTACGGCTGCGAATTTGCAAAGCCCGGCCCCTACGGCGTGAGAGTTATCACCCTGCATGAGGACAATATTCTCAACTATGACAACGACCTTTTCGTTTATACCGGCAGCGTTACCAAGGGAACGGAAAAGCTTGAAAAGCAAATAGACGAACCATATAATGAGCCTGCAAATATCTTTGAAAAAATCGGAGCATTTTTCGTAAATTCGGCAGTAAATCTTTATAATATGATTTTAATGCTCTTTGTTTGATTTGCATATAACGAAGCCCTCGGCTGAGCCGGGGGCGGTTTTTTTGAGTGACGGTAGGGGAACCCTGCGTGGTCGCTCGCCCTAAATCAAATGAAGAAACGAAGTGTGCCTGCGGCACATGAAGTTTTTGCTGTCGCAAAAATGAAGTTTGCTTC
>JBJEQD010000051.1:0-9875 GCA_051881575.1 Acutalibacteraceae bacterium
AATGTTTCTGGTCATCTCAAGAGATACCTGTCTTGGCATAAAAACCTCCGAATAAATAAGATATAGTTTAGTATGCGCAGATTACCATCTGAAATGTGCAAATGCCTTGTTGGCCTCTGCCATCTTGTGAGTATCTTCACGCTTCTTGAATGCAGAACCTGTGGAGTTAACTGCATCCATGATTTCGTTGGCAAGTCTTTCCTTCATTGTCTTTTCAGAACGCTGACGGCTGTAAAGAGTTATCCAACGCAGACCGAGAGTCTGTCTTCTCTCGGGGCGAACCTCCATGGGTACCTGATAGGTAGCACCGCCGACACGGCGAGCCTTAACCTCAAGCATGGGCATAACATTTTCCATTGCTGCCTCAAAAACCTCAAGGGGTTCCTTGCCTGTTTTTTCTCTGATAATGTCAAAAGCATCGTAAACGATCTTCTGAGCTACGCCCTTCTTACCGTCATACATAACATTGTTGATAAGACGGGTGACAAGTTTTGAGTTGTAAAGCGGATCCGGCAAAACTTCACGTTTTGCTATATTGCCTCTTCTTGGCACTTCGCTTCCCTCCTTCATAGTAATGATATCATAGGTACTCGAGTGACAAATTCCCGTGGCGCCAACGCTGAGGCATACTATTTATATATAATATACCTTGCATTGGTCGAAAAGCTTTTGCTTTTTCAGCCTGCAAGAAGATTTGTCTCAAAAATTCGCAGCATTATTTCTTCGCTGCCTTGGGACGCTTTGCACCGTACTTTGAGCGGGCCTGCATTCTGCCGTTAACGCCCTGGGTATCAAGCGTGCCTCGGATGATGTGGTAACGCACACCGGGAAGGTCCTTAACACGGCCGCCTCTGATGAGAACAACCGAGTGCTCCTGAAGGTTGTGACCGACACCGGGAATGTAAGCTGAAACCTCAATGCCGTTTGTGAGACGAACTCTTGCGATTTTACGAAGAGCCGAGTTGGGCTTTTTGGGGGTTGCAGTCTTAACAGCGGTGCAGACGCCTCTCTTCTGCGGAGAATCCTGATCGGTAAGAACATTTTTCTTAGAGTTCAGACCCTTCAACAGAGCGGGAGCCTTGGGCTTTCTTTCAAGTGTTTCCCTGCCGTTACGAACAAGCTGATTAAAGGTAGGCAAAAATTTTCTCTCCTTTCTTTGAAAATATTATATCGTGCTAATCCCCGCCCCTGCAAAGAAGCAGGGATTTTGACACCACAATTTTGTATTTTATCACATGTTAACGCTGTTTGTCAACACTTTCTACAAAAATCACTCTTCATTTTCGGTAATATTGACCTCAGAAACCACCTTATGAAGCTTTACATTATTATAGCACTTCATACCGGTTCCCGAAGGAAGCAGTTTACCGATAATAACATTTTCTTTGAGACCGATGAGAGGATCTGTCTTGCCCTTGATTGCCGCATCGGTGAGAACTCTTGTCGTCTCCTGGAATGAAGCGGCTGAAAGGAACGAATCGGTTGCAAGAGAGGCCTTGGTGATACCCATAAGAGTGGGTATTGCCTGAGCAAGCTTCGGTTCCTCGCCTTTTTCGGCGGCTTCTGTTGCGATACGCTCGTTTTCAAGACGGAAATCAATCTTATCAACAACAGAGCCGGGCAGGAACTTGGAATCTCCGGCATCTGAGACCCTGACCTTTCTCATCATCTGACGAACGATAACCTCGATATGCTTATCGTTGATATCAACACCCTGCATACGGTAGGTTCTCTGAACTTCTCTGATGAGGTAGTCATGAACGGCTTCAACGCCGAGAATTGCAAGAATATCGTGAGGATTCTGAGCACCTTCGGTGAGCTGAGCGCCCTTGGAAATTCGCTGACCCTCCTCAACCTTGAGGCGGAAGCCGTAGGGAATAAGGTATGTCCTTTCTTCACCGTCATCGGCAGTAACAACGACATGCTGGCTCTTTTTAATCTCACGGAACGAAACAACGCCGTCGATTTCACTCATGATGGCGAGCATCTTGGGCTTGCGTGCCTCGAACAGTTCTTCGATTCTGGGAAGACCGGTCGTGATATCCGACTGGTCGGCTGCGCCGCCGGTGTGGAAGGTTCTCATTGTAAGCTGAGTACCGGGTTCACCGATTGACTGAGCAGCGATGATACCGACAGCCTCACCGACTGTTACGGGATCACCCGTTGCAAGGTTTGCACCGTAGCACTTGATGCAAACGCCGTGCTCGGAGCAGCAGGAAAGCAGAGAGCGAATCTTGATCTGAGCTCTGCTTGTTTCGGGGATAATGCCTGCCGAAACCTTCTTGTCATGCTCCTTCTGAACGCTTGAAGCAACCTTTTCGGCAATAGCCTCGGTCATCATTTCGTCCTTTGAAGCAAGCAGCTCGCCTGTTTCGGGGTCAACATAATCCTCAAGCAGGAATCTGCCCGTCAGTCTTTCTGCAAGACCGACTATCTTTCTGCCGCCGAACTTGGGATCGCCGTCATAAATATCATAGACATTGATACCGTCGGTGCAGTGGCAATCCTCCTCACGGATGATAACATCCTGCGAAACATCAACAAGACGGCGAGTCAGATAGCCCGAGTCCGCTGTACGCAGAGCCGTATCGGCAAGACCTTTACGGGCACCACGGGAGGAAATGAAGTATTCGAGAATATTAAGACCTTCACGGTAGTTAGCTCTGATGGGAACCTCGATTGTCTTACCTGCGGTGTTTGCGATAAGTCCACGCATACCGGCAAGCTGACGAAGCTGAGAATCGTTACCACGGGCGCCGGAGTCAAGCATCATGTTGATGGGGTTGAATCTTCTGAAGTTCTTCTTCAGCTCGGAAGCAACCTCTTTGGTGCAGTCTTCCCAAGCCTTAATAACTTCTTCGGAGCGCTCATCGTTTGTGATAAGACCTCTTTCGTAGTTCTTTGAAATCTTCGCAACCTTATTTTCCGCCTGAGCAAGGAGAGCCTTTTTCTGCGGAGGAATGGTTGCGTCGCAAACGGCAACTGTAATACCGCTGCATGTTGAATATTTATAGCCCTGAGCCTTGACCTTGTCAAGAACATCCGCAGCAACAGCAGTTCCGTGAACCTTTATGCAGCGGTCAATGATCTTGCCGAGAACTTTCTTGTTAACAAGAACATCGATTTCGGGGGTGAAGTAGTTTTCGGGATTGCTTCTGTCGATGAAGCCGAGATCCTGAGGAATCGGAGTGTTGAATATAACCTTACCGAGAGTGGTTTTAACAAGCTGAGTAACGCTTTCGCCGTTTATCTCTTTGGTCATGCGGATTCTGACATTGACATGAAGGCCGATATCGCCCTCCTCATATGCCATCATCGCTTCGTCAACGCTGCCGAATGTCTTATATATATAATGTTTGTCGCCGTTTTCATCAATGAACTCTTTGGGAGCGCCCGGCTCATAGGGATCATCAATATTATAATCGGAGTTCTCGGGGTTATTATCGTTAACGATTGTCAGATAATAAGAGCCGAGGATCATATCCTGAGTGGGAACGGCAACGGGGCGTCCGTCAGAGGGCTTGAGGAGGTTGTTGGCGGCAAGCATAAGGAAGCGTGCCTCTGCCTGAGCCTCTGCGGAAAGCGGAACATGAACCGCCATCTGGTCGCCGTCGAAGTCGGCGTTGAATGCCGTACAAACAAGGGGATGAAGCTTGATTGCTCTGCCCTCAACAAGAACGGGTTCAAATGCCTGAATGCCGAGTCTGTGAAGCGTGGGAGCACGGTTCAGCATAACGGGATGGTCTTTGATAACAACCTCAAGAGCGTCCCAAACGGCGGGATTTGAGCGTTCAACCATCTTACGGGCGGATTTAACATTGCCCGCAACCTCGGTTTCAACAAGGCGTTTCATAACGAAGGGCTTGAACAGCTCAAGAGCCATCTCCTTGGGGAGACCGCACTGATAGAGCTTCAGCTCGGGGCCGACAACGATAACCGAACGGCCTGAATAGTCAACACGCTTGCCGAGAAGGTTCTGTCTGAAGCGTCCCTGCTTACCTTTAAGCATATCGGAAAGAGATTTAAGCGCTCTGTTGTTGGGGCCGGTAACCGGTCTGCCTCGTCTGCCGTTATCGATAAGAGCGTCAACGGCTTCCTGGAGCATTCTCTTTTCGTTTCTGATAATAATTTCGGGAGAACCGAGCTCCATAAGCTTTGCAAGACGGTTGTTTCTGTTGATAACTCGTCTGTAAAGGTCGTTGAGGTCGGAGGTTGCGAATCTGCCGCCTTCAAGCTGAACCATGGGTCTGATTTCGGGCGGGATTACGGGGATAACATCAAGAATCATCCATTCGGGGCGGTTGCCCGACTGCCTGAATGCTTCAACTACTTCAAGGCGTTTGAGAGCCTTTGCTCTCTTCTGACCCGAAGCGGACTGCATCTCCTCCTTGAGCTTTTCGGAAAGCTCGTCAAGGTCTATCTCGGCAAGAAGCTCTTTGATAGCCTCTGCGCCCATGCCTGCTCTGAAATCGTCCTCATATCTCAGGCGGTATTCCTCATAGTCCTTTTCTTCGAGGGTCTGATATTTTTCAAGCGGCGTATCGCCGGGATCAATAACAATATGCTTTGCGAAATAGAGAACCTTTTCAAGGTCTCTCGGGGAGATATCAAGGATAAGACCCATTCTTGAGGGAATACCCTTGAAATACCAGATATGTGAGACGGGAGTCGCAAGCTCAATGTGACCCATTCTCTCACGGCGAACCTTTGACCTTGTTATTTCAACGCCGCAGCGCTCGCAGACCTTGCCCTTGTAGCGGATTCTCTTGTACTTTCCGCAATGGCACTCCCAGTCCTTCTGAGGTCCGAAAATCTTTTCGCAGAAAAGACCGTCCTTTTCGGGCTTGAGAGTTCTGTAATTTATTGTTTCGGGCTTTTTAACCTCGCCGTAAGACCATGCTCTGATCTGGTCGGGCGAAGCAAGACCGATTTTTATGGATTCAAAAGTAAGATTGCTGTTTGATTCAATATTTTCCATCAAACGATGCCCCTTCCGTTAGTTACTCTGGGAAAACGGCGATTATTCATAATCGTCCTCCGAGGATTCAAAGTCAAGACCGAAGTCTTCAACATCCATGTCATCCTGCAAATCATCATAAGAATCGTCATCGCCGTCAAAATCTCTGATGAATATGTCATTGTCTTCGCTTTCTTCATCAATGAAGAACTCGTCGCTCTGCTCGGCGTCATTGACATTCTGGAACGCCTTGTCGTCCGAAACGAAGCCGACATCGTCATTGTCAAATGACTGACGGATATCAATTTCTTCATTGTTTTCATCAAGAACTTTAATATCAAGCGCAAGTGCCTGAAGCTCTTTGATGAGAACCTTGAAGGATTCGGGGATACCGGGCGTGGGAACATTCTTGCCTTTGACGATTGCTTCGTAGGTCTTGACTCTGCCCACAACATCGTCCGACTTAACGGTAAGAATTTCCTGAAGAGTGTAAGCTGCGCCGTATGCTTCAAGCGCCCAAACTTCCATTTCGCCGAAACGCTGACCGCCGAACTGAGCTTTACCGCCCAAAGGCTGCTGCGTTACAAGCGAATAGGGGCCTGTTGAACGGGCATGAATCTTATCATCAACAAGGTGATGAAGTTTGAGATAATACATAACGCCGACGGTAACGGGATTATCGAATTTTCTGCCGGTTCTGCCGTCGGTAAGGATAGTTTTGCCGTCAAGACGAAGCTGGGGAACCTTTGAGGGGTCAAACTCAACGCCCTTTTCAAGAGCCTCTTTCTCCGCCTTTTCCATTGCAACACGGTTTGCTTCCTTGAACGCTTCGGTAATATCCTCTTCATGAGCGCCGTCGAAAACGGGGGTCATAACATTGATTCCGAGCGACCTTGCGGCAAAGCCGAGGTGAACCTCAAGAACCTGACCGATATTCATTCGGGAGGGAACGCCCAGAGGATTAAGAACTATATCAAGCGGTGTGCCGTCGGGCAGGAAGGGCATATCCTCCTGAGGAAGGATTCTTGAAACAACGCCCTTGTTACCGTGGCGACCCGCCATTTTATCGCCGACTGAAAGCTTACGCTTCTGAGCGATGTAGCAACGAACGACCTTGTTAACGCCGGGTGAAAGCTCGTCGCTGTTCTCTCTTGTGAATACTTCAACATTAACAACAATGCCGTATTCGCCGTGAGGAACTTTAAGAGAAGTGTCTCTGACTTCCTTTGCCTTTTCGCCGAAGATCGCACGGAGAAGTCTTTCTTCAGCCGTCAGCTCGGTTTCTCCCTTGGGAGTTACCTTACCGACAAGGATATCGCCCGAGTGAACCTCTGCGCCGATTCTGATAATTCCTCTGTCGTCAAGATTTCCGAGAGCGTCGTCGCCGACATTCGGAATATCTCTCGTGATTTCTTCGGGGCCGAGCTTGGTGTCTCTCGCTTCGGTCTCGTATTCTTCAATATGAATCGATGTGTAAACATCGTCTCTGACAAGCTTTTCGTTGATAAGAACGGCGTCCTCGTAGTTATAGCCTTCCCATGTCATGAAGCCGACAAGGGCGTTCTTGCCGAGGCTCAGCTCGCCGTGGTCGGTTGCAGGGCCGTCGGCGATAACCTCGCCCGCCTGAACTCTCTGATTTTCGGAAACTATCGGGCGCTGATTAACGCAGGTACCCTGGTTGGAACGCATGAATTTGATAATCTCATACTGATCCATGGTTCCGTCATCGTTTTTCATTTCGATGCTGTCTGCCGAAACCTTGGTTACGATACCGGATTTCTTTGCAAGAACGGTAACGCCCGAGTCAACGGCAGCCTTATATTCCATACCCGTTCCGACAATGGGAGCAACTGTTTTGAGCAGCGGAACTGCCTGCTTCTGCATGTTTGAACCCATGAGGGCACGGTTGGCGTCATCGTTTTCAAGGAACGGAATGAGAGCGGTTGCAACCGAAACAACCATCTTGGGCGAAACATCCATGTAGTCCGCCATGTTGTTGTCGATTTCAAGGAATTCGTCTCTGTACCTTGCGGTGATTTTCGGCTTGACAAAGCGGTTGTTCTCGTCAAGAGGCTCGTTAGCCTGAGCAACGATGAATTCATCCTCGGTGTCGGCGGTCATATATTCAACCTCGTCGAGAACGACGCCCGTCTCTTTGTCTATCTTTCTGAACGGAGCTTCAATGAAGCCGTATTTGTTGATTCTTGCGAAAGAAGCAAGATATGAAATAAGTCCGATATTGGGACCTTCGGGGGTCTCAATGGGGCACATTCTGCCGTAATGCGAATAGTGAACGTCACGAACCTCAAATCCGGCTCTGTCCCTTGAAAGACCGCCGGGGCCGAGAGCCGAAAGACGGCGCTTGTGAGTAAGCTCTGCAAGCGGGTTCGACTGATCCATGAACTGAGAGAGCGGCGAAGAACCGAAGAACTCTCTGATTGCAACCATTACGGGGCGAATGTTGATAAGAGTCTGCGGAGTGATCTTATCTTCATCCTCCTGAGCCTGAATTGCCATTCTCTCTCTGACAACTCTCTCCATTCTTGCAAGACCGATTCTGAACTGATTCTGAAGCAGCTCGCCTACGGAACGGATTCTTCTGTTGCCGAGATGATCTATATCGTCAACATTGCCGACTCTCTTGGTCAGGCAGTTGACATAGTTAACGGATGCGAATATATCGTCAACGATGATGTGTTTGGGAATAAGGTCGTCACAGCGCTCAGCCATTTCGGCAAGCAGGGCTTCCTTATCGTCGCCGCATTTTTCAAGTATCTCATGAAGAACCGAAAAACGAACCTTTTCGTTGATTCCGATTTCTTCAAGCTCGTCTGCGGTTATTTCTGCGGGCAGGAGAGCTGCGGGCTCAACCATGCCGTTTGAGATAACGAACAGCTCGGTGCCGTCCTCGCAGGCAACGACAACTCTCATAACGCCTGCCTGCTCAATTTCAATAGCCTTCTGCTTTGTCAGAACCTCGCCGGGCTCGGCAATAAGCTCGCCCGTATACTCGGAAATAACAGGCTGAGCAACCGTGCAGCCGGGGAGACGGTTGAGCATTGAAAGCTTCTTGTTGTATTTATAACGGCCGACCCTGGAAATGTCATATCTGTGGGGGTCGAAGAAAAGATTGTCAATCTGCTGCTGAGCGGATTCAAGAGTAACGGGCTCTCCGGGACGGAGCTTCTTGAAGACCTCCATAAGAGCTTCTTCCGTGTTGCGGGTCTCGTCCTTTTCCATCGTCATCTCAAGCTTGTGATCATCGCCGAAGAAACGGCGGATATCATCGTTTGAGCTCAGACCGAGAGCACGGATAAACGTAGTGATATAAATTTTTCTGTTTTTGTCTATGCGGACATAGAATATGTCGTTTGCATCGGTTTCATATTCGAGCCATGCGCCTCTGTTGGGGTTGATGGTGCTGGTGTAAAGCTCGATACCGGTCTTATCATGGGTCATTCCGTAATAAACGCCGGGTGAACGGACGAGCTGAGAAACAATAACTCTCTCTGCGCCGTTGATGACAAAGGTTCCGCTCTCTGTCATAATCGGGAAATCGCCCATGAATACTTCGGATTCCTTGATGATGCCCGTCTCCTTGTTTTGCAGACGGACTCTGACCCTCATGGGTGCGGCGTAGGTTGTGTCACGCTCCTTGCACTCACGAACGGTATACTTGGGCTTGTCGTCCATTCGATAATCGATAAAGCTCAGCACCCAATTGCCCGTGTAATCCGTGATGTCCGCAGTATCACGGAAAACCTCCTTGAGCCCGGTTTCGATGAACCATTGGTATGAAGCCTTCTGAACCTCAATGAGGTTGGGCATTTCCATAACCTCTTTGATTTTTCCGAAGCTCATGCGGGTGCAGCTTCCTCGTTTAACGGGATTCATTTTCAGCATTAGGCTAAATCACTCCGTTTCTTTTAATCTTCCATTTCCATTTCGGAAAGCCGAATTTTATTGCAGGAATTTCTCTTATAGTTTATAAAAATACAGACAGAATTTTATAAATTATAAGTGAATATATTCCATTATAATATGCAGGATAGCATTATAATCTCAAAAAGTCAAATTGTCAATCCTTTTTTATAAACTTTTTTGCCTGAAATGAACAATTTGTGCACTCATACGAAATTTTAAAGATTTTAAAATATTTTTTTGTTAAATATTTTTTGATTTTTGTTAATTCTGCCGAAAAGATTCCGTCTTTTCTCTGCTTTTGATTAAAAGCGGAAATCCCCCAAAATGATAAAATAAAAATCCGTTATCCGAATAAAAATTACAGACCGATTCCTTTCGGAAAACAGTCTGTAATCGCTTCCTGTTAAGTTTTTTAAATCTTTAATCCTTATAAAATTATCGGTCTGAAGCTTTTTTCATCTCCGCAGGGTCTGGCGCTCGGCAGACACAGCGAATAGATATCGCCCGCTCTGCATTCCGCCGAAAGCACCGTCTGAGCATTGCCGCCGAGCAAGCGGATATCCGCCGCCTTGGTTATAATCGGCAGGCGAGCCGTTTCCCGAGCCGCCCTGATAAGCTCGGCTCCCCTTTCGGTAAAGCCCATAACTCTGATATAGGGAACGGAAATTTCAAGCTCCTTTGCGGTTATTCCGAGGAAGAAATTCAATACAATCCTGCGGATTCTTGCATGTGAGTATCTCTTTGTTTTTGCAAGCGAATAAAGCTCTTCAAGGCTTGTTGCCTGAGCCGCCGCAGAAGCAATTCGGTTTTCAATGCCTTCGCTGACATCGGGAGCCTGCGATATTTCACCCGCATCTGCTGTTCTCAATCGGTATAATATCGCTTTTTCTATTTCCGATATATCCGCCGTTTCAGCCCCGGAATAAAGCTCCGCCGCATTCTTAGG
Source organism: Acutalibacteraceae bacterium (assembly GCA_051881575.1). GTDB lineage: Bacteria > Bacillota > Clostridia > Oscillospirales > Acutalibacteraceae > CAG-177. Next base: position 9,828 of record JBJEQD010000051.1, read on the forward strand.
AACATATTTTTTCCATTCCGCTCCGCTTCCGATATTCTCTCTTATCAT
>JBJEQD010000052.1:0-42123 GCA_051881575.1 Acutalibacteraceae bacterium
GGGACAGCCCTTGCGGCTGTCCGTGAAAACATATCAAATCCTACGGAACGCCGGGAACGGCGTTCCGAGAATAAGCAAAAACCGCAAATTTGCGTATTGAACAAAAGGTATATTTATGTTAAAATAGTTTTATAAACCTATATATTATTATATCACGGTCAATCCGCACGGGGGTTTTCTCTTGAAAAAAATCATTTCTGTAATACTTATTTCCGTTTTCGTTTTTCTTCTCGGCTCATGCTCGGGCAAAAATGAGACTTCCGAATCGACATCGGCTCCCGTATCCGAAACCAAAACCATTAATTACATCAGCGATTGGGGCTCTGCCGAGGTTCCCGATGATTTCCCTGCTCCTCCCTCAAAAGCTCATGCGTTCTCGGTTTCAGGCGGCAAGGCTGACAAAACGGGCAAGGGCTATCGCTCGGATTGGACAAGGCTCACTTTCACCTGCCCCGAGCAGGAAATTTACGGCTTTTCAAATCAGTTTTCTCAAAACGGATATATCGGCGGAATGAGAAAAATGAAAAATCCGACCTATTATTCCGAGGGATTCAACGGTAACTGGCAAAACGGAAAAACATTCGTCAGAATCGTCAGCTCCGAAGATGTCGGCGGCGGAGAGACAAAATTTGTGATTGATTTCTTTGACTGCACGGATAATTTTCCCGACGCTCTCACGGAATATTTCCCGAAATTCAGCGGCTTCACCAAAAGCGGCGGCTACTATTACGGATACACCGCATCGGATAATATCGAAACCGAAACCTTTTCGGGAAGCTTTCATCCCGTCCATTGGAATTGGGATTTCGGCTTTGAAAACGCCTTTGTCGGCGTTTCACAGTCGGAATTTGAGGAATATGTTTCCGCTCTTGCGGACAGCGGCTTCAGCGGTCAATACATAAACTCGGTTCTTGACGGTTGCAGCGTCATCAGCGTTGACATGGTTAAATATGTGAGCGATAACGAAAGCTACGGAGCTTTCATGCTCTACAATCAGATTCTCAAAACCCTTGATATCGTTTACACAAACAACATTGCGGATTTTCTTGATGTTGAGGAACAAATCTGAATAATAAAAGAGCGGTCTGAACGGAAATCCGGACAAACCGCTTTTAATATTGATTAATCGCAGAAGCTTTTCATCGCTTCAAGTGTTTTTTCGAGCAGCTCGTCAAGCTCCCAGCCGAGCATTTCCGCTCCCTGTTGAATGACATCTCTTGAACAGCCTGCGGCGAACTTTTTATCCTTGAATTTCTTTTTGAGAGATTTAAGCTCCATATCCTTAACGCTCTTTGACGGGCGCATGAGAGCCGCCGCACCGATAAGCCCCGTTAATTCATCGGTTGCAAAAAGAACCTTTTCCATTGTGTGCTCCGGCTCAACATCCGAGCAGATTCCGAAGCCGTGGCTTGCAACGGCATGAATAAGGCGCTCGTCAAGCCCTCTTTCACGCATTATTTCAACGCATTTTTTGCAATGCTGTTCGGGATACATTTCAAAATCGAGGTCATGGAGCAGACCGACCGTCGCCCAGAAATCCGCTTCTTCGCCGTAGCCGAGTTCGTTTGCGAACCAACGCATAACGCCCTCAACGGTTTCCGAATGCTGAAGATGAAACGGTTCTTTGTTAAATTCATTCAAAAGCGCAAAGGCTTCTTCTCTTGTTATCATTTTTATCGCTCCCAATCGTATTGATTAAAACCTAAAATATCATTTTTAATCTGCTTTGTCAAGTGCATAATTGCCGCCCCGAAATCGCCGCCAAAGATAAAATTTTACAAAAACCGCTTTAAAAATCGGCAAAATATTAACATAAAAATACATTGACAAACTTTCGATAGCATGATACAATGCTATAAATAAATATCAAAGGCAATGACGAAGAAGGTTGGAATGAGTCATTTTCAGAGAGCCGATGGGCGGTGTAAATCGGCAATGGGCATTCCGAAACCCCTCACTTCCGAGCCGGAAGCCAGAAAGCCGCAAGGTTAGTAGATGCTTCCCGTGATTGCTGCGTAAAGGCATAGGAATTGTTTGATTCCAAGAGTGGCAGCTTCGGCTGCAATTTGAGTGGTACCGCGGATGTAATTTATACACCCGTCTCAAAGCAAATTTGAGACGGGTGTTTTGTTTTTCAGCAACGGCATTCTCTCAAACACTTTTGAATTATTGACCCAAGGAGAGAATAAAATGCTGACAATTGACAAGATATTTCACGCTTCGGTGGTGCTCAAGGACATTGCAAGAAAAACCGCAATTGTTCCGACCGAGGGCATAACCGATGAATGCAGACTTTATCTGAAACCCGAAAATCTTCAGAGAACCGGCTCTTTCAAGCTCAGAGGCTCGGGATATAAAATCGCCCTGCTTTCAGACGAGGAAAAGTCCCACGGCGTTATCGCCTGCTCGGCAGGCAACCACGCTCAGGGCGTTGCTCTTGCCGCAACCAAAAGCGGCGTTCAGTCGGTCATCTGCCTGCCTGACAGCGCTCCGATTTCAAAAATCGAAGCGACAAAAAGATACGGCGCTCAGGTCTGCCTTGTTGACGGCTGTTATGACGACGCCTACGCAAAGGCTCTTGAGCTTCGTGACGAAATGGGCTACACCTTCGTTCATCCCTTTGACGATGAAAATGTTATCGCAGGTCAGGGAACAATCGGTCTTGAAATAGTTCAGGAGCTTGACGATATTGACGCAGTTATAGTTCCCATTGGCGGCGGCGGACTTATTTCGGGCGTTGCCTGTGCAATCAAATGTCTGAAGCCCTCAATCAAGGTATACGGTGTTCAGGCGGCGGGCGCACCGAGCATGTTTAACTCCGTCAACAGCGGCCATATTGAATGTCTCGATTCTGTTTCGACCATTGCAGACGGTATTGCCGTCAAACAGCCGGGCGAAAACACCTTTGAGCTTGTGCAGAAATATGTTGACGATATCGCTCTTGTGACCGACGATGAAATTTCTTCGGCAATCCTCGCTTTGATTGAAAAGCAGAAAATGATTGCAGAGGGTGCGGGAGCGGTTGCCGTTGCGGCGGCGATGTTCAACAAATTCCCCATTAAAGATAAAAGAGTTGTCAGCCTTGTTTCGGGCGGCAACATTGATGTTACGATTCTTTCAAGGGTTATTGAAAGAGGTCTTATGAAATCGGGCAGATCGAGCAGCCTGCTTATCGAGCTTATCGACAAGCCCGGTCAGCTCAAGAGCGTTTCAAGAATTATTGCGGACTGCGGCGGCAATGTTACCAATGTTCATTACGAGCACGCAAGCGAAATTGAGAGCGTTAACGGCTGTTATCTGCGAATTTCGATGGAAACCCGCAACTATGAGCATGTTCAGGAAATCGCACACGCTCTGCGCAATGAAGGCTTCAAGATTGTAAAATACGATAAAAGGTGATATATTATGAGCAAAACAGTTTTCACAAAATCGGCTCCCGATGCAATCGGCCCTTATTCTCAGGCGGTCTGCACGGGAAATCTCGTTTTCACCTCCGGTCAGATTCCAATTAATCCCGCAACGGGAACGGTTGAAGCGGTAACGATTGAGGAACAGACCGAGCAGGTCTGCAAGAATCTATCCGCAGTGCTTGAAGCGGCAGGCTCGTCGCTTGAAAAGGTTGTCAAAACCGTCTGCTTCCTCAGAAACATGGAGGATTTTGCGGCTTTCAACGCTGTTTACGGGAAATATTTCACAGGCAAGCCCGCAAGGTCATGCGTTGCGGTGCGTGAGCTTCCGAAAGGCGTGCTTGTTGAGGTTGAAACAATCGCTGAATTATAATATATCAAAAATCATCGAAGAAAGAGGAAGGATGATGAAATGATACTGTCAGGCGCAGACATAATTGTCAGAACGCTGATTGATCAGGGCTGCGACACCGTTTTCGGTTATCCCGGCGGTCAGATTATCAACGTATATGACTCGCTTTATAAATACCGTGATGAATTAAGACATGTTCTCACCGCTCACGAACAGGGTGCGGCTCACGCCGCCGACGGATACGCAAGAGCAACCGGCAAGGTCGGCGTTGTTATCGCAACCTCAGGCCCCGGCGCAACAAATCTTGTTACGGGCATCGCAACGGCTTATCTTGATTCCGTTCCCATGGTCGCAATAACGGGAAATGTTCCGAGCCGTCAGATAGGAACGGACAGCTTTCAGGAGATTGATATTACCGGTATCACTCTCCCGATAACCAAGCATAACTATGTTGTTGCCTCCGTTGAGGAGCTTGCGGACACAATCAGAGAGGCTTTCCGCCTTGCCGTTTCGGGCAGACCCGGCCCCGTGCTTATTGATGTGCCCAAAGATATTCAGATTGCAAAATGCGAATACGAGCCTCTCCCGCCCGCCGAGCGTGACGAGCGCTTTGCCGCAAAGGAAATCCGCATTGAGCAGGCGGCGGAATGCATCAACAATTGCAAACGCCCGTTCATCTATTTCGGCGGAGGTCTTGTGAATTCGGGTGCCGCCGATGAAATGCTTCAGCTTGCCGACCTCATTGACGCCCCCGTCGGTTGCTCGCTCATGGGCATTTCGGGCGTTCCGACCTACCACCCCCGATTCCTCGGAATGCAGGGAATGCACGGTCACTACGCTTCTTCAATGGCTATGCACAAAGCTGACTGCATTATTTCGCTCGGCGTTCGTTTCAACGACCGTGTTACGGGCAATGTTTCCAAATTCGCAACAAAGGCAAAAATCATTCATATAGATGTTGACGGCGCAGAGCTTTCAAAGACGGTCAAATCAGACCACGCTCTCAGAGGCGATATCAAGCTCACGCTTCAAAAGCTTATTCCGATGCTTATAAAGACCGAGCGCCCCGAATGGCAGGAGAAAATCGCTCAGCTTCGCATTGACGAAAAGCAAACGCTCGATAACCGCAGCGGCATGACTCCGAGAAACGCTCTGCTGACTCTCAACAAGTATATCGGCGAAAACACTCCCGTTGCAACCGATGTCGGTCAGCATCAGATGTGGACGGCTCAGACGGTCAATTTCTGCCATGACCGCAGATTCCTTTCAAGCGGCGGCCTCGGCACAATGGGCTTCGGAATGGGCGCTGCAATCGGAGCGCAGATCGGCACGGGCGAGAGAACGGTTCTTGTCACGGGCGACGGCAGCTTCGGCATGTGCCTTAACGAGCTTGCAACCGCCGTTTCCGAAAAGCTTCCGCTTGTTATTCTGCTTCTCAACAACGGCGTTCTCGGCATGGTTCGTCAATGGCAGACTTTATTCTTTGACAAGCATTATTCCAACACCGTGCTTGACAGAAAGACCGATTTCGTTGCCCTTGCAAAGGCTTTCGGAGCGGACGGAACAAGAGCTTCAACGCTCGACGAGCTTGACAAGGCTTTTGAAACGGCGTTTTCAGCCGACGGCCCTTACCTCATTGACTGCCTGATTGATAAGGACGAATTTGTTCTTCCCATGCTTCCCCCCGGCGGCTCAATGGATGATATTATCGTAAAAGTGGGTGACTGACATGGCAAATTTCACAATAGCGGTTCTTGTCCGCAACCAGTTCGGTGTTCTGAACCGTGTAACGAGCATGTTCAGGCGCAGACGGTTTAACATAAGCTGTCTGACGGTCAGTGAAACCGAATCCCCCGAGTTTTCCCGTATCACGGTAAGCTCAGAGGGCGACGACCTTGAAAAGCAGCAGCTCATCAATCAGCTCTATAAGCTTCAGGATGTCTGTTCAATAAAAGAGATTCACAGCAAAAACTCCGTCAACTGCGAGCTTATGCTCATCAAAATCAAGAACGAGCCCGAAACAAGAGGCGATGTCAGAGACGCTGCGGCGGCTTTCGGCGCAAAAACGGTTGACTACAGCCGTGATTCGATTGTTTTTCAGATGACGGGCGGCTCGGATAAAATTGACGCTTTCATCGACCTTATGCGTGACTACACTATCATGGAAATCTGCCGGACGGGCATTGTTTCTCTTGAAAGAGGAAGCGCCACCATTCGGGAAACCGAGCTTTACAAAAATCAGCAAAAAAGTTTACAATAACACTAAAATAAAAAGAAAGAGGTAATTAATTATGGCAAGAATTTTCTATCAGCAGGATTGCGATCTTCAGAAGCTCAGCGGCAAGACCGTTGCAATCATCGGCTATGGCTCACAGGGTCACGCCCATGCGCTCAACCTCAAGGACAGCGGCGTTGATGTTATCGTCGGCCTTTATGAGGGCAGCAAGAGCTGGGCAAAGGCTGAGGCTCAGGGTCTCAAGGTTATGACCTCCGCCGAAGCTGCTAAAAATGCAGATATTATTATGATTCTTATTAATGACGAGCTTCAGGCAAAGCTCTATAAAGAAAGCATTGAGCCCAACCTCACCGAGGGCAAGACCCTTGCTTTCGCTCACGGCTTCAACATTCATTTCGGCTGCATCAAGCCCCCCAAGAATGTCAATGTTATCATGATAGCTCCCAAAGGCCCCGGCCACACCGTCAGAAGCGAGTATCAGGCGGGCAAAGGCGTTCCCTGCCTTATCGCTGTTGAGCAGGACGCTACAGGCGACGCATGGGATATCGGCCTTGCTTATGCTTTGGGCATCGGCGGCGCACGTGCAGGCGTTCTTGAAACCACATTCCGCACCGAGACAGAGACCGACCTTTTCGGCGAGCAGGCTGTTCTCTGCGGCGGCGTTTGCGCTCTTATGCAGGCAGGCTTTGAAACCCTCGTTGAAGCAGGCTATGACCCCAGAAACGCTTATTTTGAGTGCATCCACGAGATGAAGCTCATCGTTGACCTTATCTATCAGAGCGGCTTTGCAGGAATGAGATATTCAATCTCCAACACCGCTGAATACGGCGACTACATCACAGGCCCGAAGATCATCACGGACGAAACCAAGAAGACCATGAAGAAGATCCTCAAGGATATTCAGGACGGTACTTTTGCAAAAGACTTCCTGCTTGACATGTCGGATGCAGGCAGCCAGGTTCACTTCCGTGCAATGCGTAAGCTTGCAAGCGAGCATCCCTCAGAGGTTGTCGGCGAAGAAATCCGCAAGCTCTACAGCTGGAACGGCGAGGATAAGCTCATCAACAACTGATTCTGTTCGGGGAATAGCATTTCCGTGTTATTCCCCTTTCTTTATAAATGAGGTATTACTATGGTTAGTGATTCAATTAAAAACGGCGCTCAGAATGCGCCCCACAGAGCGCTCTATCATGCGCTCGGCATGACAAACGAAGAAATCAGCCGCCCGATGGTCGGAATTGTCAGCTCATATAACGAAATCGTGCCCGGTCACATGAACATCGACAAGATTGTTGAAGCGGTTCGCATCGGCGTTGCAATGGCAGGCGGAACGCCCGTCGTTTTCCCCGCAATCGCAGTTTGCGACGGCATCGCCATGGGTCACAGAGGAATGAAATATTCTCTCGTAACCCGTGACCTTATCGCTGATTCAACCGAAGCGATGGCTCTTGCTCACGGCTTTGACGCTCTTGTTATGGTTCCCAACTGCGACAAGAACGTTCCCGGACTTCTCATGGCGGCGGCAAGGCTCAATATCCCCACCGTTTTTGTCAGCGGCGGCCCGATGCTTGCAGGCCATGTTGACGGCGCAAAGACGAGCTTTTCTTCAATTTCAGAGGCTGTCGGTCAATACAATGCGGGCAAAATTTCGCTTGAAAAGCTTCAGGAATACGAATGCAAGACCTGCCCCACCTGCGGCTCATGCTCGGGAATGTACACGGCAAACTCCATGAACTGCCTTTGCGAGGCTCTCGGCATGGCTCTCAGAGGCAACGGAACTATTCCCGCCGTTTATTCAAGCAGAATCGAGCTTGCAAAGCACGCAGGCATGAAGGTCATGGAGCTTCTGAAAAATGATATCCGCCCCCGTGACATTATGACAAAAGAGGCGTTCAACAACGCCCTGACGGTTGATATGGCTCTCGGCTGTTCAACCAACAGCATGCTTCACCTGCCCGCAATCGCTCATGAATGCGGAATCGAAATAAATCTTGACATTGCAAACACCATCAGCGCAAAAACTCCCAATCTCTGCCACCTTGCTCCCGCAGGGCGCACATATATGGAGGAGCTTGACGAAGCGGGCGGAGTTTACGCCGTTATGAACGAGCTTTCAAAGAAAAATCTTCTCAACACCGACTGCATCACCGTTACGGGCAAGACCGTCGGCGAAAACATTGAAAACGCAGTCAATCTCAACCATGATGTTATCCGTCCGATTGAGAATCCCTACAGCGAAACCGGCGGAATCGCAGTTCTCAGAGGCAATCTTGCCCCCGACGGCAGCGTTGTCAAGCGTTCGGCGGTTGCTCCCGAAATGCTTGTGCATGAAGGCCCCGCAAGAGTTTTTGAATGTGAAGAGGACGCACAGGCGGCAATCAATGCGGGCAAAATCAACCCCGGCGATGTTGTTGTTATCCGTTATGAAGGCCCCAAGGGCGGCCCCGGTATGCGTGAAATGCTTAACCCGACCTCTGCGATTATGGGCATGGGTCTTGGCAGCAGCGTTGCGCTGATAACCGACGGCAGATTCAGCGGCGCAACAAGAGGCGCATGCATCGGCCATGTTTCGCCCGAAGCGGCAAGCGGCGGAATGATCGGCGTTGTCAAAGAGGGCGACATCATCAGCATAAATATTCCCGAAAACAAGCTTGAGCTCAAGGTTGATGAAGCCGAGCTTGAAGAAAGAATGAAGAACTTTGTTCCCAAAACAAAGGAGCTTTCGGGCTATCTCAAACGCTACGCTTCGCTTGTTTCAAGCGGCGCAAAGGGCGCAATTCTTAACTGAAAAGATGATTAACCAATGAACGACAATCTTTTTAATTTATCCGTCCGTCTCCGCTCTCTATCGGTTTTCAGGGCGCTTCTCAGCGACCCCGTTATCAAGGCTCTGACCGAATATCTTGACTGCGTTGACAATGCGCCCGTCAGCAAAGCTGTCAGCGCATACTCCGAATTTGCCGCCCGCCTTTATGAGGCTCACACGGTAAATCTCAGCAGTTATGTTCAGAGCATAGTCACGGATGATGAAAATGTTTATATCCGCTGTATCGGCTCGGGCAAAACGCCTTCCCGGACTCTTGTTAACGGAGTTAATGAGGACTTGCAGGTTTTGCAGGCTGTTTGCGACCTCACGCCTCAGGCTCTGCGCTCGGCAATTGATTGGGACGGCTCACTCCCCGTCTGGGAAAACGAGAGCATCGACCTTGCGGGCAAATACCGCCACCGTGTTGAAAACATCGGCAAATACGGCTACGGAATTTATGCACGGTATCATATGTTTTATATTGAGCATGACAGGCAGATAGTTCCCGTTCGCAATCCCGACGAAACACGGCTTTCCGACCTCATTGACTATAGCCGTGAAAAGCAGATTATTCTTGAAAACACCAAGGCTCTGCTTGAAGGCAAGCCTGCGGCGAATATCCTGCTCACGGGCGATGCGGGAACGGGCAAATCCTCAACCGTAAAGGCGGTTGTCAACGAGCTTTACCAAGAGGGTCTGCGTATTCTTGAAGTCCGCAAGGAACAGCTTCGTGAAATTCCCGCAATTCTTGACGAGCTGACCGTGAATCCCCTGAAATTCATTCTGTTCATCGACGACCTTTCGTTTGCAAAGGACGATGACAATTTCAGCGCATTGAAAGCCATTCTTGAAGGCTCGGTTTCGGCAAAATCTCAGAATGTCGTCATCTATGCAACGAGCAACCGCCGCCACCTTGTCAAAGAGAAATTTTCCGACCGTGAGGGCGACGATGTTCACTTTAACGACACGATGCAGGAGATTGTGTCGCTCTCGGAGCGTTTCGGGATTCAGCTCACCTTCCAAAGACCCGACAAGGCAACATATCTCAACATTGTCAAGCACCTTGCCGACGCAAACGGCATTGAATACAGCGAGGATAAGCTTTTTGCGGCGGCGGAACGCTTCGCACTTGCAAGAAGCACCCGCTCGGCAAGAGCCGCAAAGCAGTTTGTTGACAGCCTGATATCCGGCTCATCGGCAAGTGTTATTTAATTGATATTCCACCGCACCGTTAACGGCGATTTTGCCGCAAACGGTGCGGTTTTTCTTATTATTTCGTGCATTTTCGTTTGCAACCGCCGAAAAATATTGACAAAACAATACCCTTGTGATAAAATACATTTAACAATTAAGTTAAATGTTAAATGTTCTTTCCTGCGGCATTCCGTTCGGAAAGGCAAGGCAATTGCAGGTGATGAAATGTCGATTCAAAACACGCTGAAAGCCCTTTCGGATTCAACAAGGCGTGACATACTTAACATGCTCAAAGGCGGCAGAATGTCTGCGGGCGAAATCTGCGAAAAATTCCCCGTCAGCGCCGCCGCAGTCTCACGGCATCTCTCGGTGCTGAAAGAAGCGGATCTTATCCGTGACGAGCGTGACGGAAAGTTCATATATTATGAGCTTAACGCCTCGGTGCTCGAAGAAATCATGCTGTGGCTGACAGATTTGAAAGGCGGTGAAGACGATGATAAAGAAGAACAAAGCCAAAATAATAATAACATCGCTGTTAACGGTTCTTCCGATTGCGGCAGGGCTGATTCTGTGGAACAGGCTTCCCGAAAAAATCCCCACTCATTTTAACATTGCAGGGGAGCCTGACGGCACAAGCGGCAAGGCATTTGCCGTTTTCGGAATCCCGCTTTTTCTGCTTGCGGTTCATCTTTTCTGCGTTTATATGACCTCGGTTGACCCAAAGAAGAAGAACATCAGCGAAAAGGCGTTCGGAGCGGTTCTTTGGCTCTGCCCCGCTATTTCGGTTCTTATAAGTGAGATAACCTACAGCTTTGCATTGGGCGCAGAATTCAGCGTCAACAAGGCGTTTATGCTCTTCTTTTCTGCAATTTTTATTATCCTCGGCAACTACATGCCCAAGTGCAAGCAGAATTATTCGTTCGGAATCAGAATTTCATGGACGCTGAACAGCGTTGAAAACTGGAACAAAACCCACCGTTTTGCGGGCAGGCTTTGGGTTGCAGGCGGAGTTCTTCTCGCCGTGATTTCACTAATAAAAGCAAATTTTATTATCTTTTCGGCATTTCTTGCGGTGATGGTTGCCGCTCCCATGATTTATTCTTTCGCATACTACAAAAAACACATTGAAGAAAAAAACTGACGAGGTGAAGGCTAATGCTGACAATCAAAAATCTGACTAAAAAGTACGGCGATAAGGTTGCCGTTGACAATCTTTCGCTTGAAATTGCGCCCGGAGAAATTTACGGTTTCATCGGCCACAACGGCGCAGGCAAAACAACAACCATCAAGGCTTGCTGCGGCATAATCGGCTTTGATGATGGTGAAATTCTCATTGACGGGGTTTCAATCAAGGATAAGCCGCTTGAATGTAAAAAGAAAATGGCTTATATTCCCGATAATCCCGATATCTATGACTTCCTTTCGGGAATCAAATATCTCAATTTCATTGCCGATATCTACGGCATTCCCAAGGAAGAAAGAGAACAAAAAATCAGAAAATACGCCGATATGTTTGAGATAACCGATTCTCTCGGAGAAACGGTAAGCTCATATTCCCACGGAATGAAGCAGAAGCTTGTTATCATTTCCGCTCTCATTCATTCGCCGAAGCTTATGATACTTGACGAGCCGTTTGTCGGCCTTGACCCCAAGGCGGCGCACACTCTCAAGGGGCTCATGGCGGAGCTTTGCTCTCAGGGCGGCGCAATCTTCTTTTCGACCCATGTTCTTGAGGTTGCCGAAAAGCTCTGCGACAAAATCGCAATAATCAAAAGCGGCAAGCTCGTTGTCAGCGGCAAAACCGCCGATGTTGTCGGCGACGATTCGCTTGAGGATGTGTTCCTTGAATTGGAGGAAGAAAATGTTTAAATCTATTCTGAAAGTCAACCTTCTTTCGCTGTTCTATTCCATGTTCCACGGCAAAAAAGACGGCGGCAAAAACAAAAAGCGCAGCAAAGCGGTTAAAATTCTGATTGCCGTTTTTGCAGTCTATATTGTCGGAGTTCTCATGGTTTCGGTCGGCGCAATGTTTTCAACCCTTGCGTCGGGCTTGAACGCCGCCGGAATGAATTGGCTTTATTTTTCCGTAACTTCAATTTTCATTTTCCTGCTGACCTTTATCGGCAGCGTTTTCACAACTCAGAATCTTATTTTTAATGCAAGGGATAACGAGCTTCTGCTCGGAATGCCGATTCCGCCGTTTTATATTCTTGCAAGCCGTGTTATGCTGCTTTTCATTCTGAATCTGATTTACGGCGTTCTCATGGCAGTTCCCGCAATCATAGTATACTTCTTCTATTCCCCGTTTTCGGCGGCTACCCTGCTCTTGTTCATCGCTTCGTCTCTGCTAATCGTTATCTTTTCTTCGGCAGTCACAAGCTTTCTCGGCTGGCTTATCGCCATTATAAGCTCCCGATTCAGAAATAAAAATATCATTCAGATTATTCTGAGCCTTTTGCTTTTCGGAGCATATATGGTCTTTGCCACCAACATTCAGACCTACATGCAAAAGCTTATCGTTAACGGCGAAGCAATTGCACAAGCCATTCGCAAAGCCATGCCGCCCTTTTATTATTTCGGCTTAGCCTGCGCAGAGCACAAAGCATGGGCGTTTGCGGCTCTCGCCGCCGTGAGCATCATTCCGTTTCTGCTCGCCTGCCTGCTTCTTTCAAAAAGCTTTTTCACAATTACTGCCGACAAAAAGACCGCCGCAAAGAAAAAATATGTTGAAAAAGAGCTTAAAACAAGCTCCGTTCGCTCCGCTCTGCTCAGAAAGGAATTCGGAAGATTCTTTTCTCTGCCGATTTATGTTCTCAACAGCGCAACGGGCTGTATTATGCACATCATTATTTCGGTTATGATAATCATTAAGGGCAAGGAGCTCATTGCAAGCTTCGCCGAAATGGGCGAAATCGATGTTGCAAAATATCTGCCCGTAATAATCAGCCTTGTTATGGGGCTTTGTTCGTCAATGGTCAATCTGAGTTCGGCTTCAACCTCGCTTGAAGGAACAAGAATCAACCTTATCCGTTCGATGCCGATTAACTCCGACGATTTCTTCTTTGCGAAATATGTTTCAAACTATATCGTCGGTCTGCCGACCCTCCTAATTGGCTCGCTCACCGTTTGCATCACCTTAGGCGTTTCCCCGTCGGTCACGGCTCTCGTTATCGTCACGCTTCTCATTTTCTTCGCCATGACCGTTTTCGTCAATTTAATCGCAAATATTAGTTTTCCGAGGTTTACATGGAACAGCGAAGCTGTTATAATAAAGCAGGGCGGAAGCGTTCTTGCCAGTATGCTCGGCGATCTTGCCGCAACCGTGACGGTTTTTGCGCCGTTCTTCCTGCTCTCAAAATATATTTCGGCAGAAGTTTATCTGCTCTGCGCTTCAGCGCTGAGTGCGGCGCTGTGCCTTGTCTTTTTCAGAGTTGTCAAGACTTACGGAAAGGCAAAATTCGAGCAGATGAACGCATAAGCGCCGTAATATCAGATTTTCGGCATATTGTGTTCAACTCACATCACCCTAAGGAGACTTGAAAATGATTTATGACAAAATTGAAAATCTGAAGCTTTATTACTCATTGAATCCGCATTTTGAGCAAATCGCCGATTTCATTGCGAATAACGACCTTGCCGCCATGGAATGCGGAAGCTACGAGGTTGCTCCCGGAGTTAAGGCGGGAATTTCGGAATATGAGCCCGGCAGCGGCTCGGATTTTGAGGCTCACCGTGAATATCACGATTTGCAGTATGCCGTTTCGGGCGAAGAAACAATTGAGGTTATTCCCACGGAATTTGCGGAAAATTCAAAGGGCTACACTCCCGACATTGAATTTTTCACCTCAAAGAAATGCGAAAGCACAAAGGTTGCGCTCGTTCAGGGAACATTCGCATTTCTTGCTCCCGGCGACGCTCACAAGCCCTGCGTTAAGCTCGGAAGCGACAAAATAAAGAAAGTTGTTTTCAAAATCAAAATCTGAATATTTACGGCGTCATCTGCTAAGAAACCAGCAGGTGACGCTTTGCTTATAATAAGGAATTACATAAAGAGCAGGCAAAATTCCGGCGCATAGCAGAAGCCACGGAGCAAACCCGAGCTTAAAGAAAAATATCTCTCCCGCCCTGCCCTCTGTTCTCTTTTTGCTCTCTCTCAGCGCATCGGCAATGCCGAAATCCTTGTAGCAGGCAAGATAAAACATCGACTTTGAATATCTTTGAATGAATACGGCATAAAAAGCAAGCCCCGCAAAGGCAAGAACCGCAATTCCTGCAATAACGGCGTAAGAAGCCCTTAAACTGAGCGCTTCTCTGCTCCCACGAAGCGCAAGCATAACCGCTCCCGCAATCGGAATGGCCTCAAAAACGGCAAGCCAAAAAATTTTTAATAAAAAAAGACAAACGCTCATTCCGCAAGCCTTTGCCGCTCCGATAAAGCCGATATCGGGGCTTACGGCGTGGTTTATCCCTCTTGCAAGCATCAGCAGTCTTATTTGCAGAAGCAGACGCAGAGGGCTGACGGCGGCAACAAATGCAACAAGCGAAACGGCGGCGAAAATCAGAAGATGTTCCCTTTCCAAGTGCAGAGGGAGCCTGTTCAGCGCCGCATTGAAGAATGAAAAAAACAGAACAAGGGTGATTATCGCCGCAACGAGCGGAACAACCCTTATCTGCGACCCGGTCAGCGCCGCCCTTGCCGAAAGCTTGATTCTTGAATTCAAATTTCATCACCCGCAAAAAAATAATCGGAAGGCGTTAACCTCCCGATTATTTTCTGTTTATATTGGGTTAATATTCAGACGGCGGCTCTGATTTTGTCGAGGAAAGCGAAAACCTTATCGGTTATCGGCTCAACATATTTAACGAATCCGTCGTGGAAAGAGCTACCCGGCTCAACCGTCGGAGCGGAAACTCCCTGAGCAAAATTGCCCATGGGAATAACCCTGGCGTTCGGCTTGTCGTTTTGCAGAAACTGCGGATAGTTCGGGTTGCTCCAGACATTGCAGCTTTCATCGGAATAAACGAACCAGTCATACATCGCTTTGATGCCGTCGTGAGCGTTTGAATGAAGCATTCCTTTGATAAACCATGTGTTTTCGGGCAGAATACAGGTTGAAGCGTCAATTCTGCCGTCGGGCGAAATGTGATTATGACCGCAGTCAACCTTTTGAACATAGCCCTCGCCGAGAGTGCCGTCAATCGGAGCGGCGGTTGCTCCCGCAGAAGCATATTTGACATCAACTATCGAATCGCTGTCGCTGTTCATGGATTCAACAAGCGGAGTTCTCTGAACATCATAGCCTGCAACAATCATAACCCGAACGCCGCTTTCAACCGCTCCGTTCAGTATCTCGTCGGCTCTTGCCTGAACCCGGTAATGATAATAGTCCGCTCTTTTGATAATTCCCGCCTGCGTTTCGGGGTCAAGGTTGATTTCCTTTGCCTGCTCATATGTTTCATCGGGAGTTAACGCCCAAAGACCGAGCATCGTGCCGAAAACGGGGGTCAGAAGCTCGTCAAAAACCTTTGTTTCAAGCTTTTCGAGGAGCTTGTCTCCGAGCGAGATAACGGCGTCAATCGTGCCGCTGTAATAAAGGAAATTGAAAAGGAACCAAAGAGCCGTGCTTTCTGCGTCTGAGGGCGGGAAAGCGTCTGTTCCGTAGTCGAGCAGAGCCTTTGAATCAAGCTTCAGCTTTCTGCAAAGCACATCGCCCGCATCCGCCGTTCCGAGAATCGGACAGCTTTGGAAAACGCATGCGTCAACATCGTCATAACCGTATTCGTTGAAATAAGCCATGGTTATAACTCCGCCCATTGAAGAAGCTCGGAAATTGACCTTATCGTGACCCGTCAGTTTTTTGATATGCTGAACATATTCATTGAGCTGACCCGCAATCTCAATCGGGTCAAGCCGCCAATCATAATGGAAATAATAGCTTGTGCCCTTTTCGTGGTTCGGGTCGTCGGGCAGTTCAAGCTTAACCGAAACATTCGGGGCTGAATTGCCGTTGCCGTCAAGCTTCATTGCCCCCATTGCGTCATCAACGGCGGAAATAAGGACATCGCCGAAACGCTCATAATCCTTTGTCAGGGCAAGCACAACTGCGGCGGGCAGAACCTTTCCGACAATTGAAAGAATCGTGTCTGTCTTGGGTCTGAAAAGCACTCTTTCATTTTCCGTTCCGGGGTTTTCGTAAATATCCGTGTTGCCGAGCGGGCCGACATAAATCATCGGCAAAACTCCGCAGGAACAGCCGCCCTGCGCCGCATAAGCCGCAGGAGCAAAAACGGAAATTACAAGCACAATTGAGAGAATAATCGATACAAACTTTTTCACGGTATCAGCCTTTCTCGTTTTTTCTTTTATTCTATCACATAATCCGTCGGTTCTCAATAATAATTTTTGAGAATATTTTCCGATATTACGGCAAAACAGTTGCAAAACGCCTTTATAATATGTTAAAATAGCCGATACAGTATTAATAGTTTATTAATACCGAGAAGGATGTGTTTGAATTGAGTGAGAATGAAAAAAATCAGGCGGGTCTTAAAATCAACAAAAAGACCGTCATTCTCATCTGCGTTGTGCTTGCGGCAATAATGGCATTCGCAGGAGTGCTGACTCAGGTTTTGCCCCGTGGAGTTTATGAAACCAACCCCGACGGAACAATAATCAACGGCACCTACACTCAGATTGAGGACAAAATGCCCATTTGGAAAATATTTCTTGCACCCGTTCTTGTTTTCGGAACAAGCACGGCGATGACGGGCGTCGGAATAATCCTTATTATCACGCTTATCGGCGGAACATTCCTGATTCTCGATAAGTGCGGCGTTCTGAAATACATAATGGCTGTCATAATTCAAAAATTCGGCAGCCGAAAATATCTGCTTCTGAATCTTATGATTCTTGCCTGCATGCTTCTCAGCTCAACGGCGGGAATCCTTGAAGAATCCGTCACCCTTGTTCCGCTTGCGGTTGCAATTTCGCTGGCTTTGGGCTGGGATTCGTTTGTCGGGCTCGGAATGAGCCTTGTTGCCGTTGCTTTCGGCTTCACGGCGGCAACCTTTAACCCGTTCAATGTCGTAACCGTTCAGAAAATGGCTGATATTCCCGTTTTCTCGGGTCTCGGCTACAGAATCGTTGTTTTCATTGTTGTTTATGCGGTTCTGGCGGGCTTTCTGACCGTCTATGCCAAAAAAATCGAAAAAAATCCCCGGAAATCGCTCTGCTATGAAACCGATATTCCTCTCAGAGAAAAATATATGCTTGACGACAGCCTTTCGGTTCTCGGCGACCCCAAAACCAAAAAAGCGTCAAAAGCTTTCGTTCTCTGCCTTGTCGGGGTTCTTATCGGAATAATCATTGATTTTATCTGCAAAGCCGAGGGCATGATTTCCCTGCCCTGCATGGCTCTGCTTTTCACCTCGGGCGGTCTGATTGCGGGCTATTTTTCGGGCTTGAAAGGCAAAAAACTGCTTTCAAGCTTCGGCGAGGGAATCAAAACCGTTGCGCCCATTATCCCCGTAATTCTTATTATTCTTTCGATAACATATATTCTTGATCAGGGCAACATTATTCCCACGATTCTGAATGCGGTTTATAATCTCATCAAGGATCTCAGCCCCTATTCGGCAATACTCATGCTGTTTGCGTTCATCGTTCTGCTTGAATTTTTCATCGGCAGCGGCACGGCAAAGGCGTTCCTTGTTATGCCGATAGTTCTTCCCCTTGCTGATATGGTCAGGGTGACCCGCCAGAGCGTTGTGCTCGCATTCTGCCTCGGCGACGGCTTCACGAATCTGCTTTATCCGACAAGCGGAATTATGATTGTTGCAATCGGTCTTGTCAATATTTCATACGGCAAATGGCTCAAATTCTCATGGAAGCTTTTCGCCCTTGAGGGCATCGTTTCCGTCGCATTGATGCTCGCCGCAGTTGCGTTTAATTATTCATAAAGAGGAAATAAAATGAAGCTCAGATTCAATGAAAACGGAAAATTCAAAATTCTTCTTTTCGGAGACATTCACGAAAGCGGAGACTACAAGACCAATCCCAAATTTGCGGATATGCACAAGATGATGAACGCCGCTCTCGATGAATTCAAGCCCGATTTATGCGTTCTGCTCGGCGACAACTGTGACGGCGGCGTGTGCAAGGAAAGTCCCGAAAAATTCAAAGAAATGGTTGCCGACCTTATCGAGCCGATAACCCGCAGAGGTATTTCCGCTGCGGCAATCATGGGCAACCATGAGCATGACCACGGCGTTGACGGTGAAATTGTTGCGGCATATAACAGCATTGACGGCTGTATTATGAGAAATGACGCTCCCGAAATCACCGGTGCGGCGAATTTCAAGGAAATCATTTATTCTTCCGACGGAGAAAAGCCCGCTTTCTGCCTTTGGTTCATTGATTCAAACAATCTCTGCGATGACAAATCCGTTTCAAATTACGATTATGTTCATGCCGACCAGATTGAATGGTTTGAAGCGGAAAGCGCAAAGCTCAGAGAGCAAAACGGCGGAAATCCCCTGCCCTCGTTCGTTTTTCAGCATATTCCCGTTCCCGAGGAATATGAGCTTCTGAGAAAAGCAAAATTTTATGAGCTTCCGTTTTCGGTTAAGGGATATAATTCAAAAAACGGCACCCGCTATGTGAAGAAAAACGGAGTTGACGGCTACCTCGGCGAAGGCCCCGCCGCTCCCGATTATAACAGCGGTCAGTTTGAGAGTTGGAAAAAGGTCGGCGGCGTTCTCGGCGCATTTTTCGGGCATGACCATCTGAACGATTTTTCGGGCTTCGTTGACGGAATTCTTCTCGCTCAGCACAAAACGGCAGGCTTCAGAGCCTACACCGACGGCTGCCGCTGCGGAGTAAGGCTTGTTACTCTTGACGAAAAAAATCCCGAAAAATTCACCCATGAGTTTAAGCATTTCAAAGAATTCGGATTAAAATGCGAATGTCTCGGCCCTGTTTTCAAAAGAATTACCGACAGACAAAGCTTTTTTATCAATCTCGGCGTCAGAATTGCCGCAGGCATTGCTGGCGTTGCGGCTTTAGGCTTAATAATCTATAAACTTTTCGGAGGTTAAGCATGGAAAACAATTCTAAGCTCGGCAAATCTCTGCTCCTTAACATTTTGCTTTTCGGCTTTATGGGTCAGGTCGCCTGGGCGGTTGAAAACAACTTTTTCAATCTGTTCCTTTTTAATGAAATCGGCGGAGACTCGGTCGATATTTCAAACATGGTTGCCGCAAGCTCGGTTGTTGCCGTTCTGACAACGCTTTTCATGGGCAGCCTGAGCGATAAGCTCAACAAAAGAAAAATATTCATCAGCGGCGGTTACATCGTTTGGGGTATCACGGTTATGGCGTTCGCTTTCATCTCCCCCGAAAGAACCGCTTCGATTCTCGGCACGACCCCCGAGGCGGCAATCCCCGCAACGATAACGATTGTTATTGTTATGGACTGCGTTATGACCTTTATGGGTTCAACGAGCAACGACGCCGCTTTTAATGCCTGGATAACCGACATAACCTCGGTCTCAAACCGTGCAAAAACCGAGTCGATTCTTGCCCTGCTCCCCGTTGCCGCCCTGCTGATAGTGACGGTTGCGTTCGGCACGCTTTCGGGCAAATTCGGTTATCCCGTCTGCTTCATCGGTCTCGGACTGCTCGTCACAATTTGCGGAATCATCGGTCTGTTTTCAATCAAGGATTCGAGAACGGGCGTTAAATCCTCAAACAGTTTTATTGAATGCTTGACCTACGGCTTCAGACCGTCGGTTATCAAAGGCAACAAGGGGCTTTATCTCTCGCTTATTTGCATGGGAATCTTCTCGGTTGCAAGCCAGATTTTCTTCCCCTATCTCTTTATATATGTTCAGCATTATGTTGACCTTTCAACCTTTAAGCTGAGCGTTCCCGTCATTGTTATCGCCGCCGTTGTTGTTATCGGCGCAGTTGTCGGCATAATAAAGGTAGGCGCTCTGATTGACAAGATGGGCAAAGCGAATTTCGTTTTCCCCGCCGCTCTGCTTTTTGTCATCGGTCTTGTTCTCGTCTATTTTGCCGATAAAAATGTTATATTCTTTGCACTCTCGGCGATTATCGCCTTTGCGGGCTACGGCCTTCTGATGATTATTCTCAACGCCGCAATAAGAGATTTCACCCCCGAGGATAAGGCAGGTCAGCTTCAAGGCGTGAGAATGATATTCGCCGTTATGCTCCCGATGATTATAGGCCCGAGAGTTGCGGCAAAGATTACCGAAGTTTTTGCAACGGCACAGTATCAGAACGAATACGGAATTATGGTTAATATTCCCGCTCCGCATATTTATCTCGGCGCAGCAGTTGCCGCCGCTTTCATCATTATTCCTCTTGTTTTCCTTAGAAAGGTTTGGCAGAATAATACTGCGGAAAAATGATTCAAATCTTCCCGTTAACCGAAAGGATGACTGAAATCAGATGAACATTATTATTGTCGGCTTGGGAAAGCTCGGCATCACATTGACAAAACAGCTCGTCAAAGAGGGGCATAACCTTACTCTTGTTGACACCGACAGCGAAATTGTTGCCTCTCTTGTTGATGCTTATGATGTTATGGGAGTTTGCGGCAACGGCGTTTCCTGCGAAATTCTCAAAGAAGCGGGAGCTTCAAAAGCAACTCTTATTATCTCGGCAACCGATTCTGACGAGGTTAACATTCTCTGCTGTCTTATCGCTAAAAAAATGGGCACGGAACACACGATTGCCAGAGTTAGGAATCCCGGTTATGCGTCGCAGATGCAGTTTCTTCGCAACGAGCTTGGAATCAGCATGATAGTTAACCCGGAATACGAGACTGCAAACGAAATTTCAAGAATTATCCGCTTCCCCTCCGCCGCAAGCCTTGACTCCTTTGCAAGGGGCAAGGTTGAAATTGCGAGAGTCCGCATTCATTCCGACAACAAGTTCTGCGACATGCCGATTCACGAAATACGCAAGAAATGCAAGGCCAAGGTTATTGTCTGCGCCGTTCAGCGGAACGAGGAAGTCTTTATCCCCTCGGGCGATTTCATTATCCGAAGCGACGACGCAATCAGCATAACCGGAACAAGGGCAGAAATTTCGCTCTTTATGAAGCAGTCGGGCGTTTATAAGCAGAAAATAAAGAATGTTATGATAATCGGCGGCGGCAGAATTGCATTTTACCTTGCAAGACTGCTCTCCGACACGGGCAGAAACATCAAGCTCATTGAGCAAAGCGATGAACGCTGTTACGAGCTGACCGACTCCCTGCCCGATGTTACGGTTATTCACGGCGACGGCACGGATCAGGATATACTTGACGAACAGGGTCTTGAAAGGCAGGACGCCTTTGTTTCCCTGACCGGTATTGACGAAGAAAATATCATCGTTTCGATGTATGCCGAATCAAAGGGCATTAATAAAGTTATAACCAAGGTCAACCGCCATTCATATTCGATTTTAAACGATATCGGGCTTGAAACCGTTGTTTCGCCTCAGATAGTTGCGGGAAATCTCGTTACACGCTATGTAAGGGCGCTTCACAATTCGGCTGACAGCTCGCAGATTCAAACGCTCTATAAGCTTGTCGGCGGCAAGGTTGAAGCGGTTGAATTCATCGTTCCCGAAAATGCGGGATATGAGGACATTCCTTTCAAAGATCTTCATCTGCTGCCGAATCTGCTTATCGGCTGTATCATCAGAGACGGCAAGCTGATTTTCCCCGGCGGCTATGATGTTATGAAAGCCGGTGACAGCGTTATCGTTGTTACCGCAGGCAGAATCATTGAGGATCTGCACGATATTTTTGCTTGATATTACGGGAGACAGTTATGAATTTCAGAATGGTTTTTTTCAATATCGGCAGAATCCTTCTTGTTGAAGCTGTTCTGTTGGTGTTACCTGCAATCGGTTCTGTAATTTACGGAGAGGACACTCTGCTCGCTTATGCGCTGACAATTGCTGCTCTCTCCGCTTTCGGCGCACTTGCCGTCAGAAAAAAACCCGAAAAATCGGCAATCTACGCCAAGGACGGCTATTTCATCGTCGCCCTTTCGTGGATTCTGATGTCATTTTTCGGCGCAATGCCGTTTTATCTCAGCGGTCATATTCCGAATTTTATCGACGCTTTTTTTGAGACAGTCTCGGGCTTCACAACAACGGGCTCAACTATTCTGACGGATATTGAGTCTCTGCCGAAAAGCCTGCTTTTCTGGCGAAGCTTCACCCATTGGATCGGCGGAATGGGCATTCTCGTTTTCGTTATCGCCATAATGCCGAAAACAGAAAGCACCTCGATGCATGTTATGAGAGCTGAGGTTCCCGGCCCGACGGTCGGCAAGCTTGTTTCAAAGCTCAGAGCCTCCGCAAGAATACTCTACGGCATCTACTGCGTGCTGACCCTTGCCCAGATTATTCTGCTTTTTGCCGGCGGAATGCCGCTTTTTGACAGCATTGTCAACTCCTTTGCAACTGCGGGAACGGGCGGCTTCTGCGTTCTCAACAACAGCATTGAGGGCTACCACAGCCTTTATACCGAAATGGTAATCGCCGTTTTCATGCTGATTTTCGGCGTTAACTTCAACCTTTATTATATGATTCTCATTAAGCAGGGCAAGCAGGCTCTCAAAAGTGAGGAGCTACGCTGGTATCTCGGCATAGTTGCAAGCTCCGTCATAATTATTGCTGCAAGCCTTTTTGCAACCAAGCACAGCCTCGGAGATTCGTTCCGCCTTTCATTATTCCAGGTTGCATCGATAATCACAACCACGGGATTTTCAACCGCCAATTTTGACACCTGGCCGATAATTGCAAAATTTATTCTGCTGTTCCTGATGATTGTCGGCGCATGCGCAGGCTCAACGGGCGGCGGAATCAAGGTTTCAAGGCTTATCGTTCTTCTGAAAAGCGGTTTGCGTGACATCAAAAAAGCAATCAACCCCCGCAGCGTTGAAACGGTCAAGCTTGACCGCAGAACTGTTGACGAACCCGTTGTGAGAGGCATTTCCGTTTTCTTCGCAACATATATGATAGTCATGGCGGCGTCAATGCTTATCGTTTCGCTCGACGGGCGTGACATGATAACAACGCTTTCGTCGGTTATCGCCTGCACGGGCAACATCGGCCCGGGCTTCGGAGCGGTCGGCGCATACGGGAACTTCGCCGATTTCTCGGTTCTCAGCAAGCTTGTGCTGAGCTTTGATATGCTTGCAGGCAGGCTTGAAATGATACCCATGTTGATGCTGTTCTCCCCCTATGCATGGTCAAGAAAATACTCATAAAAGCAAAAACAGCGCCGTTCGCATTCCTGCGTCGACGCTGTCTTTTCTTTTAGCATTTATTTGATTTTAACGATTCTGTCGCCCTTAACGAGAAAAGCGTTGCGGGCAAGGTCAATCATCGGCTTGTCGTTCATGGAATCCGTATAGAAATTCTCGATTTCCGCATCGGGATATTTCTCCTTAAAAGCCTTGACCTTGTTTTCACGGTAGCAAAAGCTGACAAGCTTTCTTGATTCATTGGTCTGAGTTGCAATATAATTCTTGATATTGAGCCTGCGGCAAATCTCCTCAAGAACAACATCAATGCACGCCGAAAGAATAACATCGTCATCCTTTCTCTGCCTGAGATAAAAGGATTTGATTTTACTGCTGTTTTTATCCCAGAACTTCTCAATATCTCCCTCAAGATCCTCTATGCCCTGGCTGTATTCCTCGATAAAGCCTGCGTAATTATCAACAGCATCGTCAATTGACATCTTGGTTGCCTTGTATTTGGTTATACATTTAAGCGCCGTCGGAAGCATCGTGAGAAGCTTTGGGTCTTTCTTCAAATAAAACTTGAAAAGGTCAACTCCCGTTTCACCTCTGTAAATCGTGTTATCAAAATCATAAACATTCATCGTTTTTAGCCTGCCTTTCGTAATCTTTTGTCCCTTGAATAAATAATACCACCACAACGCACTTTTATTTTTCGCAATCGGAATAAATTTCTTAGGCTTTTATTAAGATTTGACTAATATCTGTTATATAACAGAAAAAACACCATTAAAATCAAGAATTTTATTGTAAGAACCCTGCAACGGGGTTCTTTTTTTATATTGATTTACAAATATAAAAGTGATATTATTATACCGTAAAATGTGACAAATTGTCACATAATAGGAGGTGAAACAGATGATTTATATTGTATGCGTTGACGACAATTTCGGGTTGAGCTTCAACCGACGGCGGCAAAGCCAAGACAAAGCGCTAAGAGAGCGGATTCTCTCCCTCTCCGCCGATTCCGTTCTTTGGCTCAGTACCTACACGGCGAAGCAATTCACCGACGGCGGCAATTTCAGGGTTGACGACGACTGCATAAGCAAAGCGGGCAAAAACGAATTTTGCTTTGCCGAGGATTTTGATTTCACAGCCGAAAACTGCGAAAAAATTATCCTTTATAAATGGAACCGCCGCTATCCGTCGGACAGATATTTCGACTTCGATTTTGAAGCAAACGGATTCAATAAGATTTCATCAACCGATTTTGAGGGTAATTCTCACGAAAAAATAACCGAGGAGGTTTATGTCAGAAATGAAAAAATCAGTTAAATTCCTTGCCGTTATTATGTCGGTAATCCTTTCCGCAACGGTTCTTTTCTCCTGCGGCGGAAATGAAAGCATTATTGCCGACACAACCGAAAGTACTTTTGCAGAACAAACCGAGCAAACCGTCACCGAAGCCTTTTCGGAATCAGAAGCGGAACAGTCTGTTCCGTCAACAGCCAATTCTCAATCAACAAAGCCCGCCATTGCCGTAACGGTTTCGGGCAGTGCAAAAGCAAATCTCAATCAGATTCCCGCATTCGGGAGCAAGCCTTATGTTGCCGTTAATGACAATCAGCCGGGCTTTGATTCGAGCGAATTAACAACATCATCATTTGAAAAATACAGCCCTCTTGACAGCCTCGGCCGCTGCGGAACGGCATATGCCTGCCTGAGCAAAGACACAATGCCCACGGGCGAAAGGGGAAATATCGGTCAGGTTAAGCCCTCGGGCTGGCACACGGTCAAATATGACTGCGTTGACGGCAAATATCTCTATAACCGCTGTCACCTCATCGGCTGGCAGCTATCGGGCGAAAACGCAAACGAAAAGAATCTTATCACCGGCACCCGATACATGAACACCGAGGGAATGCTTCCTTTTGAAAACATGGTTGCCGACTACATAAAAGAAACAAATAATCATGTTCTTTACAGGGTAACGCCGATTTTTCAGGGCAACAACCTTGTTGCAAGCGGTGTTCAGATTGAAGCTTATTCCGTTGAGGATAACGGCGAAGGCATCTGCTTCAATGTTTATTGCTACAACAGCCAGCCCGGCGTTATAATTGATTATGCAACGGGAGACAGCCGTCTCACAGAGGCTGAAGCAACAACAGCCAAAGCCACAACCAAAGCCACAACCAAGGCAACAACCAAAGCTACAACGAAGAAAACTCAGAATCCGATAGAGAATAACGGCGGAGGCTCTCATGCTCAGACCTATATTCTCAACACAAATACTAAGAAATTCCATTATCCGAATTGCAGCTCCGTCGGGCAAATGAATGAAGAAAACAAATGGGAGCGCACATGTTCCCGTGAAGAAATAATAAACGACGGTTATGTGCCGTGTAAAAGATGCAATCCGTAAAAGCGAACGAAAAAGAGGGCTGTCTCAATCGGGGCAGTCCTCTCATTATCATTGTTATATTATCCTACTCTGCCGGGCTTTGAAACCTTGGGCGGAACGGACAGCTTTGCTTTTTTGCGGTTTGGGTTGCGCTCAATGAGCGGCTCTGCGCCGTCATTAACACACGCCGCCGTTATGCAGACCCTCTCAACCGTCGGGTCTGAGGGAACATCATACATAATCGGCATAAGAACGCCCTCAATGATTGAACGCAGACCTCTTGCGCCCGTTTTCTTCTCAAGCGCCTTATCGGCAATCGCTTCAATCGCCGAATCGTCAAAGTCAAGTTCAACATCGTCAAGCTTGAAAAGCTCTTTATACTGCTTGACAATCGCATTTTTCGGGGTTGTCAGAATCTTGACAAGAGCGTCTCTGTCAAGCTCGTTCAGCGTTGTGATAATCGGAAGTCTGCCGACAAGCTCGGGGATTATTCCGAATTTAACCAAATCCTGCTGAATGACCTTTGCAACGGTGTTTTCCTTGGCGGATTCCGCCTTGCTTTTAACAGCCGCACCGAAGCCGAGAGCCGATCCCTCGGAACGCTTTTCGATTATCTTTTCAATTCCGTCAAATGCGCCGCCGCAGATGAAGAGAATGTTTGAGGTGTCAATCTGAATGAACTCCTGCTGTGGATGCTTTCTGCCGCCCTGCGGGGGAACATTCGCAACCGTGCCTTCGATTATTTTAAGCAGAGCCTGCTGGACGCCCTCGCCGCTGACATCCCTTGTTATCGAGGGATTCTCGCTCTTGCGGGCAATCTTGTCAATCTCGTCAACATAGATTATTCCTCTTTCGGCACGCTCAACATCGAAATCCGCCGCCTGAATTATTCTGAGAAGAATATTCTCAACATCCTCGCCGACATAGCCGGCTTCGGTCAGGGTTGTTGCATCGGCAATCGCAAAGGGAACATCAAGAATTTTTGCAAGGGTCTGAGCAAGCATGGTCTTGCCAACGCCCGTTGGGCCGAGCAAAAGGATATTGCTCTTTTGAATTTCAACATCCGAGCTGCCCTTGCTGCCGATTCGTTTATAATGATTATAAACCGCAACGCTCAAAGCAATCTTTGCGCTCTCCTGCCCGATAACATATTCATCAAGCTGAGCTTTGATTTCATGGGGCTTCGGCAGGGAATCCGCATCAAAATCGCCGTTTTTGTGAACCGGGTCTGATTCGATTATCGAACAGCAAAGCTCGATGCATTCATTGCAGATGTAAACATTCGGGCCTGCAATAAGCTTTTCAACCTGATCCTGCGTTTTGAAACAAAATGAACAGGCAACGAGCGGCTTCTCCCGTCTTTCATCATCTCTGGGCATTTTTTGCCTCCTGTTTATCTTTTGGTTATAACCTTATCAACAAGGCCGTATTCCATGGCCTCCTGAGCGGAGAGATAATTATCTCTCTCTGTGTCACGGGCAATTTCCTCAATGGGTCTGCCTGTGTTCTCGGAGAGGATTCTGTTGAGTCTCTCTCTGATTTTAATGATATGGTCGGCAACTATCTTGATTTCGGTTGCCTGACCCTGAGCGCCGCCGAGGGGCTGATGAATCATAATCTCGCTGTTGGGCAGAGCAAATCTCTTGCCCTTTGCGCCCGATGAAAGCAGGAATGCGCCCATGGAAGCCGCCATGCCCATGCAGATGGTTGAAACATCGCACTTGATATACTGCATCGTGTCATAGATAGCCATGCCTGCGGTAACAGAGCCGCCGGGGCTGTTGATGTAAAGGCTGATATCCTTATCGGGATCCTGACCCTCAAGGAAAAGGAGCTGAGCAACAACGATGCTTGCGGTGGTGTCATTAACCTCATCGGAGAGAACAATAATTCTGTCGTTCAAAAGGCGGGAAAAAATATCATAGGAACGCTCTCCCCTGTTTGTTTGTTCGACAACATACGGTACTAATGCCATTAATAATCAATCCTTTCTCCGCAATTATCGAATAAACCGGCTCAGCACCGGTTTATTCATTAAGGCAAATGCCTTTTACTCATATTTCAATTATAGTAACAATCCGTCGGACTTATTCAGCGGGCTGCTCTTTCTTTTTGGTTGTTTTCTTGGCAGCGGGCTTTTTCTCGGCCTTTGCTTCCTCTGCGGGCTTCTCCTCAGCGTCTGCTGCGGGAGCCTCTTTCTTCTTGGTTGCTCTCTTTGCGGCGGGCTTTTTAGCCTTTGCCGAATCAAGAACAAGCTTTATTGCATCCTGTCTTGCAAGCTCAGCGGCAACCGTTGCTTCGGGAACAAGGCTCTTTATCTTCTCAACATCGAGCTGATACATGTCAGCCATCTTTGTGTATTCCTCTGCAATCGCTTCGTCGGAAGCCTTGACGCTTTCAAGCTCAACAATCTTTTCAATTGCAAGCTCAAGCTTGACATCGTTAACTGCACGCTCTCTCATCTGACCCTCAAAGGCTGCCTTGTCCATGCCCATATACATGAGGTAGGTGTCAAGGTCGATGCCCTGCTGAGCGATTCTCTGAGCGAATGAATCAACATTTTCCTTTGCCTTGTTGTCATACATGCACTCGGGGATTTCACCCTCAACATTTTCGCAGAGAGCTTCGATAACAGCGTCCTCAAATGCGTGCTGAGCGCTGTCCTGCTTTCTCTTGAGGATATCTTCCTCAACGCCCTTCTTGAGCTCGTCAACGGTCTCATATTCGCCCATATCCTTTGCGAACTCGTCGTCAAGCTCGGGAAGCTCTTTAACCTGAATCTCATGGAGCTTGATTTTGAACACAGCGTCCTTTGAAGCAAGCTCGGGAGCATAATCTGCGGGGAAAGTAACATTAACATCGAATTCATCGCCGATTGAATGGCCGATAATCTGATCTTCAAAGCCGGGAATGAATGAACCCGAACCGATTGTCAGGCTGTATTTTTCAGCCTTGCCGCCCTCGAAGGGAACGCCGTCAACGAAGCCCTCAAAGTCGATAACGGTGATATCGCCGTCCTTAACGGGTCTGTCGTCAACATCAACGATTCTTGAGCCTCTGTCAAGCATATGCTCGATTTCGTGGTCAACCTCTTCCTTTGTTACCTTTGCTTCGGTCTTTTCAGCGGTGAGGCCTTTATAAGCCTTGAGAGTAATCTCGGGCTTAACGGTAACATTGAAGGTCATAACAACGCCTTCCTCGGCGCTCATTGTCTTAACATCAAAATCCTTGGGCTGGTCAACGGGAATAATGCCTGCCTCGTCATAGGCCGCCTGAACGGTTTCGGGGAATACGATATCAAGGGCATCTTCATAGAAAACTTCTTTGCCGTAGAGCTTCTCGATCATGTGGAGAGGAGCCTTGCCCTTGCGGAAACCGGGGATTGAAATTGACTTTCTCTGCTTGAGATAAGCCTTCTGGATTGCAGCCTTGAAGTCCTCTGCCGAAACAGAGATTTCAACCGAATAAGTGTTGGTTTCTGTCTTGTTTGCTGATACTAAACTCATTAAAATTCCTCCGTTACAATTGTTAACCCGGTAATTATAACAAATATTTATAGAAAATTCTATATATATTTTAAAATTCTTTTATTTGGTTAAAAAAAATGAATTTTTTTACATTCTTTTGGTCAAATTGACATATTTCAGCAGACCAAAGCGGGGCAAAACTGCAAAAAGTCGCTTGAAATAAGGGAAAACCGGATTCCGTCGCTCTCTCCAATGAACGCTCCCGTGTGGGAATAGGAATGCAGATGGCCGTAATAACATCTGGTTATTTTTTCCTCGGTCAGAACGCTGTAAATCTCATCGCACCGCTGAGTTAAGCTTATGGGCGGATAATGGAGAAAAACGACAGGTTCAAGCCCCGTTTTCTTTGCGGCGGCTATCGACATTCTGAGCCTGCCCGCTTCTCTGAGCACGACCTTTTTATCGGCGTCGCTCTCTGCGTCAAAAAACCATCCTCTTGTGCCGCAGATTGCAAATTCTCCTGCGGCGTAAGCATTATTATGCAGAATATTCAGCGTGTTAAGCGAATGTTTTTCAAAAAATTCATCGGCTTTTTTCTTCGTTGACCACCAATAATCATGGTTGCCTTTCAGAATTATTTTTCTGCCGGGCAGAGAATCAAGAAATTTAAAATCTTCAAGAC
The DNA here is from genome assembly GCA_051881575.1 of Acutalibacteraceae bacterium. GTDB lineage: Bacteria > Bacillota > Clostridia > Oscillospirales > Acutalibacteraceae > CAG-177. The sequence continues at coordinate 29,814 of JBJEQD010000052.1, forward strand.
CCTGTTCCAAATCCATGCACCATGAAACATCGCCCGCCACAACGACGGTATCATTATCGCTCACAAGCCTTCTCCAATTATTTTCAAGCCGCTTCTCATAATCGCTCCAGCCGTTGAAAACATTCATTGATTTGCCGGTAGCAAGCGACAGATGCGGATCTCCGATTGCAAAAAGAGCCATAAAGATATCCTTTCCAAAAATAATTGCGGTCAAAGGCGTTAATAATAATACAGCGGAAAGCTTTTCGCAAATAACCGAAAGGAGAACGGCAGAAATGGAAAAAAAGATTGATTCGATAACCTGCTTTGCCAAAAACTGCGTCCATCACAAGGGCGAAACCGCCTGCACAGCCGGAACGATAGAGGTCGGCAATTCATCCGCATGTCAGAGAGGCGAAACACAGTGCTCAACATTTGAACTCAACAACAGCGCAGTTCATAAACCCTGCGGCTGCGGAGATTAAATACCGAGCATATCGAAAACAACGGAGTCCATGCTGTCCTTTGAGCAGCAGCCGCTGAATCTGACGGTTTTATCCCTGAGATTCGCAAGCTGCTCGGGGCAGCTCTCTCCCGTAACCTGAGCGAGACGCTCAACCATTTCAAATTCGTCAAGTCCGTCCGTGCTGCCCTCAACGGCTTCAAGAACCGCTTTGCTGAACTTAAACGGACTTGCGGTTGAAGCAATAACCGTCGGCGTTTCATCGCCGGTTTTTTCTTTATAATCATAGTATACCTTAACCGCAACGGCAGTATGAGTATCGCAAAGATAGTTTTTATCTTTGAATATCTCGGCAATGGTTGCCTTGGTTTCATCATCGTTGCAGCAGCCTGCGGCAAAGGATTCCCTGATTTTTTCAAGCGTTGCCCCGTCAACCTCATATCTTCCGCATTCCGAAAGCTCTTTCATCCATTTGCAGACGCTCTCGCTGCCGCTTATCGAATAAAGAAGTCTTTCAAGGTTGCTTGAAATGAGAATATCCATTGAGGGAGAAATCGTCGTGTAGAAATCACGGTTTCTGTCATACACTCCAGTGGTGAGGAAATCGGTCAGAACCGAATTGCTGTTTGAAGCGCAAATGAGCTTTTTAATCGGCAGACCCATCTGCTTTGCATAATATGCGGCAAGAATATTGCCGAAATTGCCCGTGGGAACGGCAACATTTATTCCGTCGCCCGCTTTTATTTCACCGTTTGCAAGCAGGTCGCAGTAAGCCGAGAAATAATAGACAATCTGAGGAACGAGTCTGCCCCAGTTGATGGAATTGGCTGATGAAAAAGCCATTGAATTATCCGCAAGCTTTTTGCCGATAGCCTTGTCGGTAAAAATTCTCTTAACTCCGCTCTGAGCGTCGTCAAAATTGCCCTCGATGGCGCAGACGGAAACATTGCCGCCCTCCTGAGTGCACATCTGAAGCTTCTGCATGGGGCTGACGCCGTTGCTCGGATAGAAAACAAGAATCTGAGTGTTTTCAACATCCTTGAAGCCTTCAAGAGCTGCCTTGCCCGTGTCGCCCGAGGTGGCAACAAGAATAACTATCTTTATTCCTTTTGCGGTTTTTCCGCCCGCAACGGTCAGCAGACGGGGAAGAATCTGAAGCGCCATATCCTTGAAAGCGCAGGTCGGGCCTTTGAAAAGTTCAAGAACATGCACTCCGCCGTCGATTTTAACGAGAGGAGCAACCTTTTCGCTTGAAAAGCCTGTTTCATATGCGCCCCTTACGCAGGAATCTATTTCTTCCTCGGTAAAGTCGGTGAGGAACTGCGAAAGAATCGCCTTTGCCCTTCCGATATAATCAAGTTTTGAAAGAGAAACAACCGTATCCATTGAAATTTTCGGGAGAGTTTCGGGAACAAAAAGACCGCCCTCGCCCGAAATGCCCTTGGTAATCGCCTGAGAAGCGGTTACCTTAACGCCCGTATCTCTTGTGCTGACATAGTTCATTAAACATCATCCTTTTCGGAGTAATTCATGGTATTATAACATATAATTTCAGCTTTGTAAAACCTTTTTGAAAAAGTCAAACGAATTTTTGAAGAAAATTTTATCTAAAAGCGTATCGTCGAAGCCTTTACCCGAAAGATACTCCCTGAGCGCAGGCACTTTGTCAACGCCCGCAAGCTCGGGATGAATTGCACAGCCGTCAAAATCCGAGCCGATTGCAAGAACGTTTTCGCCGCCGAGTTCAAGAATATGCACCATATGGCGGTAAACGGATTCAAAGCCGCCTCTTTCTTGGTCGCCGAGAAATCTTTGGCAGAAATTCATTCCGATAAGCCCCTCACGCTCAATGAGAATTTTTATCTGATCATCTTCAAGCGCTCTGCGGCAGCAATAGATTTTGTCGTCGCAGTCGGAACGCAGCTTTTCAAGCACCGTTTTGCAGGTTGAATGAGACGCAATTACTCTTGAGCCGCTCGAAACAGCATCAAAAAAGCCTCTGCGGTTGAGGTGAGAAACATCGGCGGCAATTCCGAATCTCTCCATATCATTCAGAAGCCGTTTTCCCGCAGGCTTCAGCCCGTCGGCATAGCCGCTCTGACAGCCGTAACCGAGCTCGTTTTCTCCGTTCCATGTCAAGGTTATCAGCTTTACACCATGTTCATGTGCACGCTCTCCGCCGCCGTCGGAGGCAAAAGGCGAACCGCCCTCAACGGTCAACACGGCGGCGCATTTTTTCTCCGACAGAGCCATTGTCAAATCGGCATAATCCTTGCACAGCTTGATTTTTTCGCTGTTTAATTCAATTTGATTTTTGAAATAAGCAACCGCTTCTTCAAAGTATTCTTCCGACTCTTTTCCTCTCAGCTTGTCGAATATCCAGATTGCAAAGCATTGGCACCATTCGTCAAGGCATTCGCCTTTACAAAGATTGATATGAAGGTCGGCATCTTTAAGCGGAAGCTGATTTTCAAAGCACTCCTCCACGGTATCACAATGCAGGTCAAACAGTCTCATATTATTCCCCCAAAGATTCAAAATGCATTTTCAATATAGTTTATTCCCGACAGGGCGTCATTATCATCAACATAGACCTCGCAGACATCGAATCTGACCCTGCTTTTAAGCTTTGCGTATGAAAGAAAGCTTTTCGCCGTCATTTCAAGCCTGCGCCGTTTACCCTCGTCAACGGCTTCCATAGGTCTGATTTCCGTTTTTTTATTTCTTGTTTTGACCTCAACGAAACAGACCGTTCCCCTTTTTTCGGCGATAATATCAATCTCGCCGAAACGGCAGACATAGTTTGAGGATAAAAGAGAATATCCCCTGTCTCTGAGATATCGGGCGGCATAAATTTCGCCCCAGACGCCCGTCTTATTTCTTATCATTTCTCTTACCGCTGCTGTCAAGATTTTTCAGGAACGAAAGACGGTGACAGTCCGAAATCCCGTGCTGCTCCAGCATTTCATAATGAAGCTTCGTTCCGTAGCCCTTATGCTTTGCGAACTGATATTGCGGGTATTTTTTGTCAAGCTCAAGCATGAATCTGTCCCTGCTAACCTTGGCAAGAATTGACGCCGCCGCAACCGACGGACTGCGGGAATCACCCTTAACGATTGTTTCTCCGTCTATCGGAAGCGGGGGCATTCTGTTGCCGTCAATCAGAGCATAATCTGCCGCAACCGACAGCCCCTCAACCGCCTTTTTCATCGCCTGATAGGTTGCCTGAAGAATGTTTATTTCATCAATCGTCTTTTCGTCAACGCTCGCAACACTCCAGCTTATCGCTTTTTCTTTTATTATTTCAAAGAGCAAATCACGCTTCTTTTCCGACAGTTTTTTTGAATCGTTAAGCCCGTCAATAACGCAATCCTGCGGCAGAATCACTGCGGCGGCAAAAACGGGACCCGCAAGCGGACCTCTGCCCGCCTCGTCAACGCCGCAAACCGCCTTGTATCCGTTCTCAGCCGCTTTTTTCTCAAATTCAAAGTCCATTTTAACCTCCGAAAAGAAATAAAGCCGCTCTGCAAAGCCGCAAAGCACCTTTGCAGAACAGCCCGTTATTTTTTAAAGAAACTGCTTGTCGATTACATCGTTCAGAATATCATAAAGATACTGCAAGCTGAAATCCGAGGTTTTGCTCTGAACTCCGTGCTTTGAAGCAAGCTCCTGAGTGTAATCCTCAAGCGGATATACTCTGATGTTTGAATATCCGTAGCCGTAGTGGGTAACAACGCCCGAGAACTTGACATTTTCAAGCGCAATTTCACCCGTTGCATTGTTTTTGACAACCTCAAAATTCAGCATTCCGCCGAGCATTCTCGGACCTCTGTTCTGAGCGGAAATGAAGTTGCCGAGCGAATAGGCAACAAGAGTTTTTCTGCCGTCGGAATTAACAATATATTCCACAGGCTGAATAACATGAGGATGCGTTCCGATTATTACATCCGCTCCCCATGAAGCAAGCTTCTGAGCAAGCGAACGCTGATTATCGTTAGGCTCATGGGTGTATTCTTCGCCCCAATGAGCGTTGACTATTACCACATCCGCCGTTTCCTTTGCCTTGGCTATCTGCTGCTGAAGCAGGGATTCATCCTTTGCCTGAACGAGGATAACCTCGGTGTCGTCGGGCAGAGAAAGCCCGTTGGTCGATTCGGTAAAGCCGAGATAGGCAATTTTAACGCCGTTTACCTCGTTCATCGGGATATTCGCCATATCGTCGCTGTTGAGGTATGCGCCTGTTGTTATTGCGTTTTTGCCTTTCCAGAAATTAATTGCCGAAATCAAGCCCTTTTCACCGCAGTCAAGCGAATGGTTGGTTGCAATATTGAAAACATCAAAGCCGATTTTCAGCATTTCCTCGCCGACCTCGACGGGGGAATTGAACATCGGATAGCTTGACACATTGTGTTCCGTTGAAATAATTGTCTCCTGATTAAGAATGGCAACATCGGGCGCAGCGATTTTATCGGCAATTTTCTCGTAATCATACGAGAAATCATAGCCGTCGCTGACTCTCGCCGCCGCCTGCTCATAGACGGTATCGTGAATCAGATTATCGCCCACGGCAACAAAGCTGACTCTTGAAAAAACCTCCTGCTGTTCAGTCACCGACTGCGACTCGGTTCCCGGCGAAGCGTCGGCGCTGATATCAGGGCGGGCGCTGTTGCGGGTAAAGAAAATAACGCCGAGCGAAATAACATCAAGCACCATAATAACGGCAAGAAAAATCGTCATTTTCTTTTTTAAATTCATCGCCTGAATCCCCCTTTATATTTAATCCAAAGTGAGCTTGCCGAGCTTTCCGCTTCTGTATTCATCGAGCAGCATAACGGCGGCACGCTCCGTATCAGTCTCGCCGCCTTTTATCAGCATTCCTCTTTTTGCGCCGATGAGTTCAAGCAGCTCATACGGCTCAAGCTCCTCAAAATCCGTGATTTTATATCTTTCCGCAAGGCGGTCGGGATAGTTTTTCTGCAAAACGAGCAAGAGCCTGACCGCAATCTCCTGGCTGTCAAGAATTTCATCCTTAACCGAGCCGATGAATGCAAGCTTAAAGCCGACCTCCGGGTCTTCAAATTTCGGCCAGAGCACTCCGGGAGTGTCAAGCAGTTCGATGCCCGAACCGATTGAAAACCATTGGTTGCCCCTTGTAACTCCTGGCTTGTCCGCAACCTTGGCACGGTATTTACCCGCCATTCGGTTGATGAAAGAGGATTTGCCCGTGTTAGGAATGCCGACAACCATAACTCTCAGAGCCTTGCCGCCCATTCCTTTTTCTTCATTGGCTTTTATTTTATCTTTCAGAATTTCTCTGACGGCAGGCTGAAATTTTTCAAGCCCTCTGCCGCTTCGGCAGTCAACGGGCAGAGCCTTTATTCCCCGCTCCGAAAGCTCCTTGATTTTGCGAGCCGTTGCGTTCGGGTCGGCAAGGTCGCACTTGTTGAGCAAAACAATCCTCGGCTTTGAGCCGACTATTTCGTCAAGCTCGGGATTCCTGCTGCTCTCGGGGATTCTTGCGTCAACAATTTCGCAAACCGCATCGACAAGCGAAAGACTCTCTTTTATTAATCTTCGTGTTTTCGCCATATGGCCCGGAAACCACTGAACCGTCATTTTCTCATTCATACTGACCTATCTTAAACTGACCGAAGGGCTTGACTCTGAAAAGAGCTCTGCCCATGACATATTCTTCTCTTATCAGGCCGACAAGATTGCTTCTGCTGTCGGTTGAATTGTTGCGGTTATCGCCCATAACGAAAACATAACCCTCGGGAACGGTCAGAGGACCGTTGAAATCCTCCCTGTTATATGTAGGCGAAGCCGTATAAGGCTCATCAAGAGCCACTCCGTCAACATAGACCACTCCGGCGGAAAAATCGATATCCACCGTCTGACCCTCGGTTGCAATAACCCTTTTAACAAGCGTTGTCGGAATAACATCGGATTCCGACGGCTGGCAGGTGACAACGATATCGCCGTTTTTCGGCTCAAAGAGCGAGGCGGTCAGAATTATCCTGTCGCCCCAATTCAAGGTCGGATACATCGAATTGCCGACAACGCCGATTGTTCTGAACGCAAAAAGAAACGCAATCGCAACTGCGACTATCGCCGTTGCAAGGATTGAAACAATGTCAAAGCAATTGCTGACAAATCCTCCGTTTTTCTTTTCTTCGTTAACCTTTTCATTTTCGGACATATGTGAATTCACCTTATTCCTCATATATTTTCCACTCGCCGGTGGGATAAAATCTGACAACAGCCTTACCCAGAACATACCGTTCATCAATCATGCCGATTTTGCTTGAACGGCTGTCGAGCGAAACATTACGGTTGTCGCCCATAACAAAGAGCTTGCCCTCCTCAACCTGAAGCGGAAAGCTGACATCATAGCTCACCCTTGTCGGCTCGGAAATGTAAGGCTCGTTCAGCTTCACTCCGTTAACATAGACCTCGTTGCGGTCAAAATCAATATAAACCGTGTCTCCGCCGACTGCGATAACACGCTTGACTATCGGAACATGCCGCTCCCACGGCTGATTGATAACCACAATGTCGCCCCGTTCAATCTCCGTTGTGACGCTCGCCACGGCAAGCCAGTCGCCGTCGGTCAGAGTCGGAACCATCGAGTCGCCGTCAACTCCGACAGCTCTGAAAACGAAGGAGAACAGCAGAAAGACAACGATGATTGCGCCCTTAACGGAATCCGCCATGTCATAGATAAACGAAAGCACGGGAGAGGTCTTGGGCGTTTCTTCTTCAGTTTCGGAATTGAATTCAATCCAGAATTCGTCAATCCTTCGCACGGCTGACCCTCCCTTTGAAAATGATTATCAAGCAAATTTAACAGCAAACCCTGCCACGGAAGCTGTTTGCTGATTTATTGTAATTAATTAAAGAAATAAGAATAAAGGTGTAACAACCGCAAACCTGTTGTTACACCCTCAAGCTTTTTATCTGATCTGTTCTTTAACCTTAGCTGCCTTACCGACTCTGTCTCTGAGGTAATAAAGCTTGCTTCTGCGAACACGGCCGCTTCTGACTGTTTCAACCTTCGCAACATTGGGGGAGTGAATGGGGAATACCCTTTCAACGCCAACGCCATATGAAATGCGGCGAACGGTGAAGGTCTCTGAAACGCCTGAACCCTTGCGGGCGATAACTACGCCTTCAAAAGCCTGAATTCTTTCTTTTTCACCCTCACGGATTTTGACCGAAACTCTGACGGTATCGCCGATTTCGATTGAGGGCACTTCGGATTTGAGTGAATCCTGTGCGATTAATTTGAGTGCATCCATTGTATTTTTCCTCCGATTTTTTCAGGCGTTCGTAGCTGCAAAACGCAAAAAGAGGAACACCCGCTTTAATGTTATAAAAGCATTAAACCCCGTCTTTGAGAGCCGAAGCCGCAACTGACGGCACAAATGCGATTTATATAATATCATATGAAATAAAATAATGCAAGCATTTTTTTGGCATTTCATATATTTTTTACATTCTGACAAATATCAGACGGTTTTTATCGGATTTTTGGGCGATTCTTATTCAAAATCGCTCAAATCATCCCGCAAAAGCCGTATTCTGACTATCGATGTTTTTTCGGTCTGAGCCGCAAATTCCGAAAGCAGAGAACCGATAAGCAAATCCGCATTCAGATTCACCGTGTTTCCTGCGGCAAGCACGGTTCTGATAAAAACGCATTTTCCGTCCGCTCTTGCATCAAATGAGCGAACCATTTCGCAGAGATTGACGGTTCTGATTCCTTTTTTGCTCCGTTTTTCCGCATTAAGCTCTCCGCCGTCAATAATGCTCTGCGCTCCCGAGGCAAAGCCCTCCGCTTCGCCCATAGTTGAAAACTCTGCGGTTATCTCATATTCCGCCGCCGCAATCTCATTTGATTTGCAGACAGGCTCCCGAACTTCGACAATCTCAATGCCGCCGGGCATAACCGAATTAAGCCTTGCGCCGATTTCCTCAAAGCTCATTTCGCCCTCAATCCGTATATCGAGCGGCTCTCTCCTGCCCTCCTGACCGAGCGGCAAAGGCATTAAAAATGTCATGTAGGGGTGAGGATTGAAGCCCTCGGTGTACCAAAGCGGGATTCCCGCCCTGCGAACCGCCCTTGTCATACAGCGGTTCATGTCAAGGTGTGAAATATAAACCGCAAGCCCGTCTTTCTTAAACCACAGTCTTACCGATTTCATCGCACACACCTCCGTTGAGTCTGTTTGCCCCGCAGCCGCCGCATTTTTCACGGCAGCAGGCGGTCGTTTCGCCCGCATGGGCTTTCTGATTCTCTTTTATCAGGAATTTTTTGGTAACGCCGTAATCCATATGATCCCACGGCAGAATTTCGTCATATTCTCTGCGCCTTGCGGTGTAGAAATAGGGGTCAATTCCGTTTTCGGCAAAGCTTTCCTCCCATTTTTCGGGCTTCAGGCATTCAGCCCAGCCGTCAAAGGTGCATCCCTTACGCCATGCGGTTTCGATAACATCGGCAAGCCGCCTGTCGCCCCTTGCAAACACGCCCTCAAGGAAGCTCGTCCACGGCACATGGCGGGAAACGCTGACCTTTCGGGTCTTAACGCAGGAAACAAGATAATTCTGCTTTTCAATCAGCGTATCGGGCTTGTCCTGAGGCTCCCATTGGAACGGAGTGAACGGCTTCGGAACAAGCGAAGCAAGGCTGACGCTGACATTGACGCCCTTGCCCTTGGGCTTATCGGGATTTTTATAAAATTCGTCAACCACCGCCTGAGCAAGTTCGGCAATGCCTTTGATATCCTCATCGGTTTCGGTCGGCAAGCCAATCATAAAATAGAGCTTAACCGCCGTCCAGCCGCCTGCGAACGCCTGAGCCGCCGTTGAGAGCACCTCCTGCTCGGTGATATTCTTATTGATAACATCTCTGAGCCTTTGAGTTCCCGCTTCGGGCGCAAAGGTCAGACCGCTTCGCCTGACGGCGTTGAGCTTTTCCATAAGCTCCTTGGGAAAATTATCCGCTCTGAGCGAGGGCAGAGCAATATTGATTTTCTCCTCCATGGTCCACGGGAGCATGTTTGTAATCAGCTTTTCAAGCCCTTTATAGTCACTCGTGCTCAATGAGCAGAGCGATATTTCATCATAGCCCGTGCTTTCACAGATTGAGCGGCACTGAGCCTCAACCGTTTCGGGCGATTTGCGCCTGAGTGGTCTGTTGATGAAGCCCGCCTGACAGAAACGGCAGCCTCTTATGCACCCTCTGAATATTTCAACCGTTGTTCTGTCGTGAACAACTTCAAGAAACGGAACAACGAATGTGCTCGGAGAGAACATTGAATCAAGGTCGGCAACATTCCGTTTTTCAACCTTTTCTGGCGCTCCGCAGGTCGGAGTTACGGACTTTACGGTGTTATCTTCGTTATATTCAACCTCATAAAGTGACGGAACATAAACGCCCTTTATCCGAGCGGCGGCTTCGAGAAATTCCTGCTTGGTTGAGCCTTTTTTCTTATGCTCTTTCAGCAGGTCGATAAGCTCGTTTGTGACTTCCTCACCGTCACCGGGAAGCGTGATATCGAAAAATTCCGCCATCGGCTCTGCGTTGCAAACGCATGCTCCGCCCGCAATGACAATCGGAGTGAGCGATGTTCTGTCCTTTGACCTGACGGGAAGCCCCGCAAGGTCAAGCATGTTCAGAACATTGGTGTAGCTCAGCTCATACTGCATTGTGAAGCCTATCAGGTCAAAATCACGGATTGCATCGCCGCTTTCGAGCGCATAGAGCGGTATTGAATTTTCACGCATTATCTGCTCCATGTCAATCCACGGGGCAAAAACTCTTTCGCACCATGCGTCCTCTCTTGCATTGACAAGAGAATAAATAATTTTCATGCCGAGATGCGACATGCCTATTTCATAAGTATCGGGGAAGCAGAACGCATAGCGGATATCGACCGACTCTTTATCCTTGACAACGCTGTTGAGCTCGCCGCCCGTGTATCTGCCGGGTTTCTGAACCCTTAGCAGAAATTTTTCAATTTCCTTGGGATACATAAACGCTCTCCTGTTCAAAATCAAATCGATATATATAATATCATACTTAAACATAAAAATCAAATACCGCTTTTTAACAGCAGGCTTCTGCCGATAAAAAGCGGTATACGGTATATTATATGCTTTTTTCTCTTTTATCCAAAAACATAGCTGCGGCAAGATAAAGCGAAACCGCCGCAAGGGTGAAATTTCCGCTTCGGAGCAAAAGCGCCAGCCCCGCCGCAAACATCGGAGCAATCACGCCGCAGGAGACGAAAAAACAAATTCTTTCTGCTTTTTCTTCGTTCCCGAAACGGCAAAGCGCATACTGAAGAATGTTTCCCCCGTCAAGCGGCCTGCATGGAAGAAGATTAAACGCCGCAACGCAAAGGCTTGCCGCCGCCGCTGTTTTGATTCCTCCGCCGTGAGCGCCGAACGGCAGAAGCAAAGCGGAGAGCACGAGATTCGCCGCAGGGCCCGAAGCCAGAACAAGGATTTCGTCAAAGCTCCCCATACGCTCAGGCAAACTGCGTTCAAGCCTTATTCCGTAAAAAGAAAGCTCAATAACCGACGGCTTTTCGCCGAGAATCAGCAGGCAAATGATATGCCCCGCTTCATGGATAATACAGCAAAACAGCGCAAGGGCGCACAGCCCGCTTTCATCAATAATCAATGTCAGCGTTACTGCGGCGGCAAAAGAAACATTGATTTTAATTGCGGTTCCCGCAAAATTAAGCTTCATCTTCGCTTTCGGGATAAAGCAGAGGTTCGGGATTGACCCTTATTCCGTTTATCCTGACCTCAAAATGAAGGTGCGGACCCGTTGACCAGCCCGTTGAGCCGACAAGTCCTATTGTTTCGCCCTGTCTTATGACGGCACCCTCCTCTGCATATATTTCGGAAAGATGGCAGTAATAGGTTCGGAAGCTGTCGGAATGTTCCATAAGAATATATTTGCCCCAGACATCGCTTTCGCCCGTTTCAATGACCCTGCCGTAAAATGAAGCAGAAACGGGAGTTCCCTCCTCCGCCGCAAGGTCAAGCCCCGTATGAAAGCCGTAATTTCCCGATATGGGGTTTGTTCTGTAACCGAATTTTGATGTTATTCTCGCATTTTTCACAGGCAGAACCGGCTTAACGCTGACATGATAAGGCGCAAATGAGGTTCCCTCCGCCGCCTCTTTTTTCTCCATGTCGCCGCCGCCCGAGCCGTCGCCGACTATCTCGCCGACCGCAACGGTCTCTCCCGTGTCATCGCTCGTCACCTGATAAGAACTGACCGAATATTCCTCGCTGAGTTCGGGAGCGGCGGTTGTTGCGGCGCTTTCAGCTCCGTCAACGCTTTCGGCAATATCGGCAGGCTTAAACACAAATTCCGCAGCGTTCTTTATCTGACCCATTATCTCGCCCGCCGACATATCTCTCTGCATTATTCTGCCGTAGTCGGTTTTCATTTTTTCGTAAGCAGTCGGGCTTGTTTTTGAAATTAAAAAAATACCGCCGACAATCAGAATGCACAAAACGCTCTGAAGCAGGATAAGCCTGACAAGATAATCCGTTTTTGTTTTGGCGTCTTTCTGTGAAGCCTTGCTTCTTTTCGGTGCATCCTCATCGGTGAATCTGAATCTGCTTCTGTATTCCTCCCGCTCGGTTCTCTGTGACGGCGGATACTGAAAATCGTTATCCATTTGAATTCCCCCGCAGTAAGTGATTTTACTTGATTATATGAGAATGCCGTGCATAAATATGATTATTTTTGAGTTTCGGGCAGACAATAAACAGCTCCGCTTACTTAAGGTTATGGGAGTTGAACACAATATGCCGAAAATTTGATATTACGGCGTATTTTCACTT
>JBJEQD010000053.1:0-9811 GCA_051881575.1 Acutalibacteraceae bacterium
CAACCGCAAGGGTTGTCCCTACGATTTTATTTTTCAATTTGTAGCGGACGATGCCCACATCGTCCCAATACGGTAGGGCGGGGGCTTGCTCCCGCCGTTTTGGATTTATTAAAAATATATCGTTTAACAGTTTATTCACCTGCGGTGAATCGGCTCGTCGAGGACGCCGAACCCTACGAATTTGATTGTAATTTGTGCGTTATCGGGCGGCAACCGTAGGGGACGGGTTGCCCGTCCCGCATAAAAGCCGTTTCAACGGATTTTAAAAATTTGTGCGTTATCGAGCGGGAGAACACAGTTCTCCCCTACGGTGTTGCCGATGATTTCTTCGATTTTCACGGACAGCCGCAAGGGCTGTCCCTACGAATTGTTTTTCATTTTGTAGCGGGCGATGCCCACATCGTCCCAATGCAAAATTTTTCATTATTCTCCTTCGGCGAATCGGAACGCTGAGGACAGCGTTCCCTACTGAAAAATCGTTATTTTTCAACAAATTCAGCGTTTCAAACAAACGGCGGGAGCAAGCCCCCGCCCTACCTTGAACCTATAACCTTATTACCTCTTTCTTTTCACTAAAAAATCAGCTTTTGCGGAGCAATTACAATCGGTCATAGGCGGAGCCTATCCTTAATTTGCGAAGCAAACTTCATTTTTGCGACAGCAAAAACTTCATGTGCCGCAGGCACACTTCATTCTTCATTTGATTCAAGACGGGCGACCACGCAGGGTCGCCCCTACCTTTACGTGCCGAAGGCACACAGCATTTCATCACTTCAAAAACCGGTCATAGTCGTAGCCAAAGCAAAAAAGTCAGACACATCACAAGCATAAAGCCTGAAAAATGTGTCTGACTCTGTTTATTATAAAATTTAGCCGAACAAGATAATCACAAACGCTTAAAAGCCTTGTAAAATCTCATTATTTCATTGCTTCTTCAACTGCAACTGCGCAGGCAACGGTAGCGCCGACCATGGGGTTGTTGCCCATGCCGATAAGTCCCATCATTTCAACATGAGCGGGAACTGATGAAGAGCCTGCGAACTGAGCGTCTGAATGCATTCTGCCCATTGTGTCTGTCATGCCGTATGAGGACGGACCTGCAGCCATGTTGTCGGGATGAAGCGTTCTGCCTGTGCCGCCGCCCGAAGCAACCGAGAAGTAGTTAACGCCGTTTTCAACGCACCATTTCTTGTATGTGCCTGCAACGGGATGCTGGAATCTTGTGGGGTTGGTTGAGTTGCCGGTGATAGAAACGCCGACATTCTCAAGCTTCATGATTGCAACGCCTTCGGGAACATTGTCAGCGCCGTAGCATCTGACCTTTGCTCTGTCGCCGTTTGAATAAGCCTTCTCCTCAACAACGGTAACGGTTTCGGTGTAGGGGTCAAACTCGGTCTTGCAGTAGGTGAAGCCGTTAATTCTTGAAATGATCATTGCGGCGTCCTTGCCAAGGCCGTTAAGGATAACCTTAAGGGGCTTTGTTCTGACCTTGTTTGCGTTAAGAGCGATTTTGATTGCGCCCTCAGCAGCTGCAAAGGATTCGTGACCTGCAAGGAAGCAGAAGCACTCTGTCTCCTCTGAAAGGAGCATTTTGCCGAGATTGCCGTGGCCGAGACCGACCTTTCTGTTGTCGGCAACGGAACCGGGAATGCAGAAGGACTGAAGTCCTTCACCGATAGCTGCTGCTGCATCGGCGGCCTTTTTGCAGCCCTTCTTGATAGCGATAGCGCAGCCTACCGTGTAAGCCCAAACAGCGTTTTCAAAGCAGATGGGCTGAGTTTCTCTTACTATTTTGTCGCAATCGACGCCCTTTGCAAGAGTGATTTCCTTACATTCTTCGATTGAAGAAATGCCATATTCTGCAAGAACGGAGTTAATTTTGTCAACTCGTCTTTCGTAGCTTTCAAATAATGCCATTGTAATTTACCTCCTCTTACTATTATTCTTTTCTGGGGTCGATATACTTAACGGCTTCGTTGAATCTGCCGTAAGTGCCGAGAGCCTTGCTGTATGCATCGTTGGGGGTTTCGCCCTTCTTGATGAAATCGGTCATCTTGCCGAGTGAAACGAACTCATAGCCGATAACCTGATCGTCAGCGTCAAGAGCAAGTCTTGTGACATAGCCCTCAGCCATTTCAAGGTAGCGAACGCCCTTAACCTTTGTGCCGTACATTGTGCCGACCTGTGAGCGGAGTCCCTTGCCGAGATCCTCAAGGCCTGCGCCGACTGAAAGACCGTCGTCTGAGAAAGCGGACTGTGAACGGCCGTATACGATCTGGAGGAAGAGCTCACGCATAGCGGTGTTGATAGCGTCGCAGACAAGGTCTGTGTTGAGAGCCTCAAGAATCGTTTTGCCGGGAAGAATCTCGGCAGCCATAGCTGCTGAATGAGTCATGCCCGAGCAGCCGATTGTTTCAACAAGAGCTTCCTCGATAATGCCGTTCTTAACATTGAGCGAGAGCTTGCAGGCGCCCTGCTGAGGTGCGCACCAGCCAACGCCGTGTGTGAAAGCGGAAATATCCTTGATTTCGTATGCCTTAACCCATTTGCCTTCTTCGGGGATCGGAGCGGGGCCGTGGTTGGGTCCCTTGGCAACGCAGCACATTTCCTGTACTTCACGAGAATAATTAATCATAATGTGTTTCTCCTTTCAAAAAGGGTGATAAAGTACATCCGTAATATATTAAACCAAAATGCGTCTAATATCAAGTGTTATTTTGCACAACAAATCATTAAATACTGGATTTATTATAACCAATTTTTCTTATAAAGAAGCAGAGCAACCGCAACTGCGGCAACAATCGTAATAAACATAAGCGTTCCGACTCCCATTCCGGGGGCAAAAAGCAGAACGATTACGCCGACGATTACGGGAGCGAAAACGAGCTTCCAATGCTTTGCAAAGTAGCTTGCGCCCAATGCGCCGAACAATGCGGGCAGAATCTGCTCGAATGCAGGCTTGAATGCCGAACCCTCAGCCGTGATTTTCGGCAGTACGGGCGAAAACGCAAGCACGCCGACGGCGATAATAAGCGTTGTGACGATTGAGGAAACGCCGATGGCAATTGTTGAAATAACCTCGCCCTCCTCGGTGTTCGGGCGTACATTTGCATTTTCCATTGCGGAAAGACCGCAGGGAAGCTTTAAGTTGGTGATATTGCCCGTAACAAAGCTGAGGTAGGTTCCGCCTGCGCCGAGCATGGGAACATATGTTACAACCTCAACAACGCCCGTCAGCCAATAGAGCACCATGAGCTTCGGCATAACCTTGGCAAGAACCGAACCGGCAGGCCATGCGCCGAGATAAAACGAAATTGCAACGGGAATACAAAGGAGCATAAGCAATGCGCCGATATCCCAAAGGATACCCCATTTGTGAACACGGTCAAAATAATTCTTGTGAACATCCATTGAAGCTTACCTCCTTATCTCCACATAAATGCAGTTATTGATTCGGGCAAAACGGTCTTGAACAGCATTGCGGCGCCCATGCCGATGAACATGCTCAAAGGCATTGTGAACGAGCGCAGCTTTTCAAGATTGAATTTTTTGCAAAGCAGTTCGAGCAGAACCATTGCAATCATCGAAACAATCAGAACGCTGATTGACATAAAGCCCGCATTGTTGCCGTCGGGCGATGTGCCCGCAAGCGCTCTTGCGATGAAAGCTGAAATAATGCCGATGAAAGCGGCGGCAGAAACGGCGTCGCCGAGCTTTTTGCTCTTTTCGCTCTTGTTAACAGCCGTGCCGATTTTATTCTGAAGCTTTTTGCAAAGGAAGGGCAGAAGTATCAGCGGAGCGATACTGCCGATAGACATTGCCCATGCGATTGTTGAAAACTGCTGAGGATCGGTTATTTCGGAGCTGAGCGAGCCGCCCATAGCCTCAACCGCACTCTGCGCAGCCGTTGTTTCATAAGCAAGATTGCCGATAACCGTAAGCCTTATCCAAGGCAGAACGATTCCGAGCGCATTTGCAAGAACTATAACCGTTGCAAGAATTGAAATTGCGGGCGCAATGGTGAACATCACGCTTGAAACGACGGTATTTTTAAGCGTTTCTTTTTTGATTCCGAGTTCTTTTGCATGTTTCCATGACTTGATGATAAAGAACAGCGATTGAATGGTTACAAATGCGACAACGCCGAGCGCAAGGGCATACATAACCGGGCTTTCCTTGAAGTTTTCCAAGCAAATCACTCCCATAATTTTAATAGATTTATATTATCACATATCAGCTGTATAAGTCAAGATTTTATGCCGAACAAAGAATTCTTTTCAAGGCTTGACGGCGGGGCGCTGTTTTGTTATTATAGTTTTATAGATGTTAATATTTGCCTTTCTTATATACAAAACGGAGTGTGATAATATGGAAAAAATTAAGCAGGCTATCGAAAGCGGCAAAACCGCTCTCGGCATTGAATTCGGCTCAACGAGAATAAAGGCGGTTTTGATTGACAAAAATCACGAGCCGCTCGCATCGGGCAGCTACGATTGGGAAAACAGCTATGACAACGGCGTGTGGACCTATCCCCTCGACGAGGTTTGGACGGGACTTCGTGGCGCATTTGCCGCTCTCAAAAAGAATGTGCTTGAGAAATACGGCGTTAAGCTCACAACCGTCGGCGCTCTCGGCATCAGCGGAATGATGCACGGATATCTTGCTTTTGATGCCGACGGCAATCAGCTCGCTCCGTTCAGAACATGGAGAAACACGATAACCGCCGAAGCTGCCGAAAAGCTCAGCGCACTCTTTGATTTCAACATTCCCCAGCGTTGGAGCATTGCTCACCTTTATCAGGCAATGCTCAACGGCGAAGAACATATCGGAAAGGTTGATTTTATCGCAACGCTTGCCGCCTATGTTCATTGGAAGCTGACGGGCAAAAAATATATCGGCGTTGGCGAAGCTTCGGGCATGTTCCCGATTGACAGCTCCACCAACGATTACGATAAAAGAATGCTTGCTCTTTTCGATGAAGAATCAAAGAAATTCGGATTCGGCAAAAAAGCGGAAGACATTCTTCCTAAAGTTCTTGTCGCAGGCGAAAACGCAGGATACCTGACCGAAGAAGGAGCTCTCCTGCTTGACCCGACTGGCGAATTCAAGCCCGGAATCCCCCTCTGCCCGCCTGAGGGCGACGCAGGCACGGGAATGGTCGCCACCGATTCGGTTGCTCCAAGAACGGGCAATGTTTCGGCAGGTACTTCAATTTTCCTCATGGTCGTGCTTGAAAAGCCGCTTTCAAAGCTCTATCCCGAAATTGATATGGTAACCACTCCGTCGGGCGAACCCGTTGCAATGGTTCATTGCAACAACTGTTCGGGCGAAATCGACGCATGGGCAAATATTTTCACCTCGTTCTGCAAAGCCATGGGTCACGAGGTCAGCTATTATAAGGTTCTCGACAAGATTTTTGAATCCGCTCTTGCAGGCGATAAGGACTGCGGCGGTCTGGTTGCATATAACTATCTTTCGGGCGAAGTCATCACAGGGCTTGACAGCGGAAAACCGATGTTTTTCAGAGGCCCCGACAGCAAATTTACCCTTGAAAACTTTGCAAGAGTTCAGCTTTCCTCTGCTGCGGCAACGCTCAGCATCGGCATGGAAATCCTCGAAAACGAGCAGGTTAAGGTTGACAGAATCCTCGGCCACGGCGGATACTTCAAAGCTCCCGTTGCAGGTCAGAAAATCATGGGTGCGGCTCTGAACGCTCCCGTTTCGGTCATGAAAACCGCCGGTGAGGGCGGCCCGTGGGGCGTTGCGATTCTTGCCGAATACATGATGAGCAAGCAGAACGGCGAAACCCTCGGCGATTACCTTGAAAAGAGAGTGTTTGCGGGTCAGGAGTCAACAACGGTTGTTCCCGACGAAGCGGATATTGAGGGCTTCAAGGCTTTCCTTGAAAACTACAAGAAAGGCATTTCCGCCGAAAAAGCGGCAGTTGAAGCGTTTTAATAATTAACGATATTAAAAAACAGGCGTGTATCAGATTTGCAAATTGCAAATTTAATACACGCCTTTGTGTTTCTGATTATTATTTTACTCATTCCAAACAGTCGGAAAATGATTCCTGATAAAAATGCTCATAGGGTTTTCGGGAGCACTTTTAAGGTTATATTTTATAATTGTTTGCCGCATATCATCAAGCACAAAACTCATTTCTTTTTCCGAAACGAAATTATACGGTTTAATTCTGAACAGCCCTTTTTCTGAGTATTCCGAAAACTTTAAATAAACATCTTCAATTTCGACGCATCTGTCGGGTTTTATCGGATTTTCGCATGTATAAGCACAGTTGATTCCGGTCGGATTATTCACATTCCCGACATTGCCGCACTCATACAAAAAGCCTCTTTTGCCTTTATAGATATCGGCAAAACAGTTTTCGTAATACTCGCTGTAAACAACGGTTCCGTCTTTGTCAAAGCCATACGGATAGAAGCTGAACGGCTTCGGAACAGGCTTAACTGCATAAAGCAAAGCAACAACGGGGTTGCTTGCAAAATAAAGATACGGTTTGCCGTGCTCCGAAAGAAAGGGTTTGAGTTCGCTGAGCCATCCCACCGAGCTGCCGTGATATAAAATCATATATTATCCTTTCAATTTAAACTACCTTAGATTTTCTCAGCTTTTATCTTTTAAAAGCGGTTTGATTTTATTGTATATCTCCGTTGCTGTCTGCTGACTTTTGAGATTTTTGACTAAATAAGTATGAATTCCGCTTTTGCTTTTTCTCTCTTTAATTGCTTTGGAAACAATCTCAATATATTTTTCGTCAACCAAACCTTTGAGCTGAGTATTCAGAGAGTTTTCTTCCTTCAGCATTTCCGCTGGAATTAGTGACTTTATTTTTCCGTATATATCTCCGGCATACTGTCTGTCTTCCTGCGGAAGATTTTTGGTCAGATAATTATTGACTTCCGCTTTGCTTGAACTGCATTTTATTGCTTTGTAAGCACATTGACTGTATTTTGAAAGCTCAGGGCCTAAAACCTCAGCCACTTTTTCAAGAAGATTTTCCGATGAATGCTGCCTATCGCTTGTTATGCTTTCTGCTCGTGAAATGTTGATTTTCTTTCTGCTCCAAAACTCAACAACGCTGTTATATCCCGTATCTTTTGATACGATGACATAGCTTTCTTCCTCATTTTGGGCTATTTTATATCCGAGGAAAGAGACAAGCTGAAAATCCAGAGAATTTTTTGTTCCTACCGTTGCTTTAAAAAATTCAACATTTGCTTTGGTTTCCATAAGTCTCTTGTGAAGCCCGAAAGTCATACTGTCCGCTTTTTCGCTGTAAAAAATATAAACAGAATTATTTGAATCAAGCTTTCCGACTCCGTTCAAACCGTCTCTGTTAACATTTTCATAATCCACCAGATAATTTACCATTTCAAACCCTCTATCACTTATTTTTCATCAAACAGCGGCGTTGAAAAATACCTTTCAGCCGTATCGGGCAGAACGGTTACAACGGTTTTGCCTTTGCCGAGCTTTTTCGCAAGCCTTAAAGCCGCCGCAACATTCGTTCCGCTGCTGATGCCGCACATGATTCCTTCCTTTGAAGCAAGATCCCTTGATGTCTGAAGCGCTTCATCGTCTTTGACAATGCAGACATCGTCAAAAATATCGCAGTTGAGAATTTCGGGGATAATTCCGTCGCCTATTCCCATCTGAACATGAGTGCCGATTGAGCCGCCCGAAAGAATGGCGGCGTTTTCAGGCTCAACCGCCCAAATCGTCATGTCGGGATTTTTCTCTCTGAGAACTTCTCCGATGCCCGTTATCGTTCCGCCCGTGCCGATGCCCGAGCAAAAGCCGTGAATCGGAGCGTTCACCTGCTCAAGAATTTCCCTTGCCGTTTCCGAACGCTGAACTGCGGGATTTGCGGGATTTTCAAACTGCTGGGGCACAAACACATTCGGATTTTCCGCTTTCATCTTCATGGCGATTTCAAGGCATTCCTCAATGCACACCCCGATGTTGCCCGCATCGTGAACAAGAATTATTTCCGCCCCGTAATGGCGAACGAGCTTTCTCCTCTCCTCGCTGACGGAGTCGGGCATGATAATTTTAACCTTATATCCCCTTACCGCTCCGACAAGAGCAAGGCCGATGCCCTGATTGCCGCTTGTCGGCTCAACGATGACGGTATCCGAATTAATTAGCCCCTTTTTTTCGGCATCAAGAATCATGTTGAACGCCGTGCGTGTTTTAATCGAGCCGCCGACATTAAGACCCTCAAATTTAACAAGAACCTCTGCGTCGTCAGCCCCCGTCATATGCTGAAGTCTGATAACAGGCGTGTTGCCCATCGCCTCAAGAATATTGTTGCATACCATAAATAACCTTCTCAAATCTATATTTCATAACATAATGATGTATTATATCATATGAAAATCAATATTTCAATGACATAAGAAGAGTTTTTATTCTGAAATATATGCTTGTTTTCTCTTACAAACAGGTCACATTATCAAACTTTTTCTGCGGATAAACTTATTTGATTACTCCCACTTGAAAAATTTCACCGAAATTCCTGTGCAAATAACCGAAACGGCAACCATAACCGCAATGGGAAGCCACACATTTTCGGTCGGTAAGCCGAGAAAAGCCGATTTCATCAGCTTTATGCCCTGTGTCATCGGAAAGATACTGACGATTTTTTGCATAACGGTCGGCATCACCTCAAACGGAAGCGTCGCACCCGAAAAAATCAACATCGGGAAGTAAAAAACGCAAGCAATAACACTTGCGCTTTTTGAATTTTTTGCCACGCCGCCGACCATCATTCCTATACTCAGGGTAGATACCATGGTCAACAGCCAACTTCCCAAAAACGCCGGCAAAGAGCCGATTATTCTGACCTTCCATATCAGCATTGCCGCCGGAATGAGCGTAAGCATAGACACAATACAGTAAACAACATAAACGGATAATTCAACAATAAGCAGTTTTAACGGACTGACGGGTGTAACCTGAAAACGCTTTAATATTTTTCGCTCCCTGTACTCCGAGACGACAAGGGGCAGTCCCATTAAGCCGCCGGCACAAATACTTACCGTGCAAAGTGCGCCGAAAGACTGTTCAATAAATGTGTACTCTGCACCGTCGAAAGCGGGTTTTGTTCCGTAAATGCAGCCAAGAATAATTAATACAACCAATGGCATAATGACTGCAAATATAACCATGTTCATGTTTCGGATATTCAGCTTCAGTTCATTTTTGAATAGGGTTGCAAATGATTTCATTTTTCTTCAATCTCCTCTCCCGAAAGGACGAGATAAGCGTCCTCAAATTTATCACAGCCGCTTGTTTCTCTTGCCTGCTCGACCGTTCCGCTGAATACGACTTTCCCTTGTTTGAGAATACATATTTCATCGCAAAGGGCTTCTACCTCATCCATGAAATGTGAAGTCAGAAAAACAGTCAAGCCCTTGCTTTTCAAATCGGATAAGATTTTCCATACATCACGGCGGGCTTTTGCATCAAGCCCCGTTGTCAGTTCATCAAGGAATACAAGCTGTGGGTCGGGAATAAGGGCAAGGACAATAAACAGCCGCTGTCTTTCACCGCCGGAAAGAGTTTTTACTGCGCTGTTAATCTTATCTCCTATTCCGAACCGAACACAGAGTTCCTTCCAATCTGACGGATTTTTATAGAGACAAGCTGTTTCCTCGCACAGTTCGGAAACCTTTATTTCCGGCTGATAGTCGCACTCCTGAAATTGTACGCCTATCTTTTGAAAAAGATTTTTCCTGTCCTTTTTGGGGTTACTTCCTAAAACGGTTACCGTGCCGCTGTCTGC
>JBJEQD010000054.1:0-9810 GCA_051881575.1 Acutalibacteraceae bacterium
GACATCATCATTTTGTGCAACTTTTTCTTCGCTCTTAAGTTAATGACATTGCTCAGGAGGGAGCCCATACAGTTAGTTTGATTTTCGCCGTGAGAAGATTGTTTTTTCGCCTCCCTCTTGAGGGAGGTGGATTTTGCGAAGCAAAAGACGGAGGGAGTTAAATTCCAGTTTGTCGGTCTGTTCGGTTTCATACTATCACATAACCTTCTAAAAAACAACAACAGCCACGGCAGAGCAATCTGCTGTGGCTGTAACTGTCTAATGATACTACCCTTTGAGCGGGTTCTGTTATTTTAAGCTTTAATTATGCTTCGGGGGAAGCCGCTGTCATAAGCGTTTTGAACTCCTCACCCGACATCTTTTCGCTGTCGAAAAGGATCTTTGCAACAGCATGGAGTTTATCAATATGCTCCTTGAGGATTGATTCCGTTCTGCTGTAAGCGTTTCTGATGATTTTCTCGATTTCCTCGTCAATCTGAGAAGCAACGCTCTCGGAATAATTGCGGATATGGTTATAATCCTTGCCGAGGAATACCTCGTTATTGTCGCTGCCGAAAGCGATGGGGCCGAGCTTGTCGCTCATGCCGTATTTCGTAACCATGCTTCTTGCAATGTCGGTTGCTCTCTCGATATCGTTTGAAGCTCCCGTTGAAACATCGCCGAGAATCAAGGCTTCGGCAACTCTGCCGCCGAGCAGGCTGACAATATTATCAAGCATTTCATTCTTTGAGGTGTAGCTCTTATCCTCAACGGGTCTGTAGAGCGTGTAGCCGCCCGCCATCCCCCTCGGGATAATCGAAATCTGATGAACGGGGTCGGTGTGTTCAAGATAGAAGCTTGAAACGGCGTGACCCGCCTCGTGATATGCTGTCAGTTTTTTCGCCTTTTCATTCATCTTGTGAGATTTCTTTTCCGAACCGACCTGAACTTTAAGCGAAGCCTCGTCAATCTCCTCCATGGTGATTGCCTTCTTGCCCCGTCTTGCGGCAAGGAGCGCAGCCTCATTGAGCAGGTTTTCAAGGTCGGCGCCCGTGAAGCCGACGGTTGAATGAGCAACGCTGTTAAAATCAACATCGGGGCCTATCGGTTTGCCCTTTGCGTGAACCTTGAGAATTTCAACTCTGCCCTTGGTGTCGGGATAATTAACCGTTACCTGGCGGTCAAATCTGCCGGGTCTGAGCAGAGCAGGGTCAAGGATATCGGGGCGGTTGGTTGCGGCGATAACGATAACGCCCTCATTCGCTCCGAAGCCGTCCATTTCAACAAGCAGCTGATTGAGCGTCTGCTCTCTTTCATCGTGGCCGCCGCCCATGCCTGCACCTCTGTGTCTGCCGACTGCGTCAATTTCATCGATGAATATAATCGACGGTGAATTTTTCTTTGCCTGGTCAAAAAGGTCACGGACTCTCGACGCACCGACGCCGACATACATTTCAACAAAATCAGAACCTGAAATTGAGAAAAACGGAACATCCGCTTCGCCCGCAACCGCTCTTGCAAGCAGGGTCTTACCTGTTCCCGGAGGGCCGACGAGCAGAACGCCCTTGGGTATTCTTGCGCCGAGCATGTCAAACTTTGCGGGGTCTTTGAGGAACTGAACGATTTCTTCAAGCTCCTCTTTTTCTTCGTCTGCGCCCGCAACATCGTTAAATGTCGTCTTTCTCTTTTCGTCCTTAGCCTGCTTGATTCTCGCCTTGCCGAAGCTGAGGGTTCTGTTGTTTTCGTTTGTCATGGTCTGATTCATTCTTCTGAACATGAAGAAAGTCAGAGCGCCCATAACAAGAAGCAGAATCAATGTCGGCACTATCTGATAAATCCATTGACCCGTTGAGCCTGCAACATAACCGGCTTTAATAGGCTTGTCGGGATTTTCACGGTTATATTTGATAACGCCCTCATGGATATCCTCGATAAACAGGCTTACGCTCGGAACGGAAAACGCCTTTTCCTGATTATCGCCCTCGACCTTATAAACCAGCGCACCGCTGCTCAGATTGAGGTTGTATTCAGTAACCTTGCCTTCATCAAAAAGCGCAACAAGCTGATAATACTCCAGCTTATCCTGCTTCTGAATGCTTGCGTAATAGGTAATTCCGCAAAGAATCATAAGCGGAATCAAAATATAAGACAATACAGTTAAAAGCTTCTTTTTGGCATTGCCCGAATTGTTATTCTTCGTACTCAATTGGAATTATCACTCCTTATTGTATCTTTCCCTGCGGAGGAAGAATTATTTTTCATATATCTCTCTTTTGAGAACTCCGATAAACGGAAGATTTCTGTATTTTTCATCATAGTCAAGCCCGTAGCCGACAACGAATTCATCGGGAACCTCAGCGCCGGAATAATCGGCAAAAATGTCGTCAACCGCTCTGCGTTCGGGCTTGTCGAGCAATGTGCAGATTTTTATGCTCTTGGGATTTCTGCTGAGCAATATTTTCTTCAGATAGCTGAGAGTTTTGCCCGAATCAAGAATATCCTCAACGATAAGAACATCATAGCCCTGCAAATCAATATCAAGATCCTTTATGATTTTAACAACGCCGCTTGATTCGGTTTTGCTTGCGTAGCTTGAAACGCACATAAAGTCAATTGCGCAGGGAACGGTTATGGCTCTCATCAGATCCGCCATAAAAATAACCGAGCCTTTGAGAACGCTGACAAGCAGAAGATTTTTGTCTTTATAGTCCTCGCTTATCTGCTTGCCGAGCTTCTGAACAATCGAGCGAAGCGTTTCTTCGCTGTAATACACCTTTTCGATATCGTTAATCATCATCCCAATCCTTTCATACCCCATATCAGCTTCTTTTTATTTTAACTGCCGCCATGCGCTTTGTTGCGCCTGTTACGGCAGCCCTTTTGTCGCATCCTACTCCCTCAACGAACACAACGCCGCAGTCATCCGCAAGAACGGCAACGGAACTGCGCTTTTCGGGAGGAACGGAAAGCTCGTTAAACAGCTTTTTGAGGCTCTTGGTGCAGCCCCTTGAAGCGATGGTTATTTTATCGCCCGCCATTCTGCTGCGAACTGTCAGCTTTCCGACTATTTTATCACAGTCAAGGCAATAATCCAAGACCTGTTTTGAAAAGTTTTGTAAATTATTTATTGCATTAATGTTAATAATCTCTGTTTCAATCTCTGCACCGCCGAAAACAGCCTTTCCGTCATTGAATCCGGCGCTCTCGGGCTGTTCGGATTCGGGCGGAAAATCAAGCGTTCCCTTTCTGACTCTGACGGTTATTCCGCCGTTAATCTGCATATTTCCCGAGCTTTCAAGCAGAGCGCAAAGGCTGTTAATAAACTTATTTTCGGGAGTTATGCCGAATTCACGCTCGATAATGCCGATTAGCGCACGCTTTTTGACGGGAGCGGGAGCGTCGGCGATAACCGAAGCGTCATAGCCGCCGTCTTTTTTCGATTTCTCAATTATTTCGTTTGAAAGAGAGCGGAGAAACGCCTCGTCCTCATTGAGAGAATCAATACAGCGGGAAGCGCAGGCCTGAAACGACGGATTTATCTTTTCAAGCTCGGTCACGACATTGTGTCTTATTCTGTTTCTCGAATAATGAACATCGGAATTTGTTTCATCGGTTGCATATTCGATTGAATTTTTATTGCAAAATTCGACTATTTCCGCCTTTGAGCAGTCAATCAGCGGCCTTATTATGTTATCTCTGACCGCAGGCACGGAGCAAAGCCCTCTCAGAGCACCGCCCCTTGCAAAATTAAAAAGAAAGGTTTCAACCCTGTCGCTCAGATTGTGAGCGGTTGCTATTGTTATGCCGCTTCCTATTGAATTGAAAAAATCATATCTGACCTGCCTGCCGCATTCCTCAACGCCGATTCCTTTCTCTGCGGCAAGAGCCGCAACATCGGCTTTCAGAACATGAAGCGGCACGCCGAGTTCGGCGCATTTTTCGGCAACAAGCCGTTCGTCCCTGTCTGCGCTCTCGCCCCTCAGCCCGTGATTGACATGAGCGGCGCATAGCTCAAAGCCGAACTCATCTTTAAGCGAATTTAAAATATAGAGCATCGCCATTGAATCGCTGCCGCCCGAAACAGCCGCAACGACCTTGGCGCCCTTTCGGAGCATTCCGTATTTTTCAACCGTGGCTCTGACCTTAATAATCATCGTGAATTTTCTCCATCTGGAGGAACAGAGTATGTTCTGCATCCCATGCGAATTCAACCGTGCCCGTTTCGCCGTGACGGTTTTTGGCAACGATTACCTCGGCAATGTTGACATCTGCCTTTGTCTCCTGCGGCTCCTCGTCGTCATCTTTTTCGCCTTTATAATAATCGGGGCGGTAAAGCATCATAACGATATCGGCATCCTGCTCTATTGAGCCCGATTCACGCAAATCCGAAAGCTGAGGGCGGTGAGACTTTCCCCTGCCCTCGGTTCCTCTTGAAAGCTGAGCACAGCAGACAATCGGAATGTTGAGGTCTTTCGCCATCATTTTGAGATTTCTCGTTATCTCGCTGACCTCCTGAACACGGTTTTCCGTTTTTGTGCTGCCCTTAATCAGACCGAGATAATCGATAATGACGCATTCAACGCCGCCGAGACGCCTTGTTTTGGCTTTCATTTCGGGAACGGTGATGCTCGATGTATCGTCAAAATAAAGCTCACAGTCATTGAGCGCACTTGTCGCCATGCCGATTCTTATCCACTCGTCGTTTGAAATCTGACCGTTTCTCATTTTCATGCTTGAAACTCTTGCTTCCGTTCCGAGAACTCTCATTGCAAGCTGTTCCTTTGTCATTTCAAGAGAGAAAAACAGCACCTTGCGCTTGCCGACAGCGGCAACATTGCGGGCAAGGTTGAGAGCAAAGCTCGTTTTACCCATTGCCGGTCTTGCGCCGATAAGAATAAGGTCGGAGCGGTTGAGACCCGTCAGAATATTATCAAGGTCTGAATATCCCGTTGTGAAGCCTTTATAAAGCTCCTTATCCTCGCCCGTTATCTTCTTCAGAGTGTCATAAACATTGTTAACGATAATATCTTTGAGCTTTGAGGGGGCGTTTGTCGTTTTGCCCTGACGGATATTATATATTTTCTGCTCCGCATTGTCGAGCAGAGCGTCCGCCGTTTCTTCCTGAGCAACGGCGCTGTCAATCGTTTCGGCAGAAATGCTGATTAAAGTTCTGATATAGAATTTTTCCCTGACTATCTTCGCATACATCTCAACATTTTCGGTTGAGGGAACCATCTGAGCAAGCTCAAAAAGATAGTTTCTGCCCGAAGCATTGTCATAAACCCCGTTCTGAACGAGCAGGTCAAGAACAACGAGCGGGTCAATCAGCTTACCCATGCTGTCAAGCGTGAGCATTGCTTCAAATATCGCCGAATGCTGAGGAAGATAGAACGATTCGGGGTTTACGAAAACAGCCGCCTGAGAAAGGCAGGACGGGTCAACAAGAATACTGCCGAGCACCGCCTGCTCAGCCTCTGCGCTGAACGGCATCTGAATATTTTCAAGTGAAAGCAAACTGTTATCTGCCATTATTATTCTCCGTTCGGATTATTGTTCTCCAACCATTACAAACATTGATGCGGAGATTCCGTTATAAAGCTTGACCTCAACGGGGTAAGTGCCGAAAGCCTTGATATCCTCAACGGCAACCTTTCTCTTGTCAAGCTGCATTGAAAACTGATTTGAGATAGCCGAAGCAACATCCTTTGAGGTTATCGAGCCGAAAAGCTTGCCGTTTGCGCCCGCCTTCGCCGTGAGCTTAACGGTTTTGCCTTCGAGCTTTGCCGCACTTTCTTTTGCGGCGGCAATTTCGGTTTCAATGCGGTGCTTTTCAGCCGCTTCTCTGTTTTTAAGCTCGCTCATTGCCTGAGAATTTGCCTCCATGGCAAGCTTTCTCGGGAAAAGGAAGTTTCTTGCGTAGCCGTCTGAAGCATTGACAAGCTCGCCCTTTTTGCCGAGACCCTTAACATCCTGTGTTAAAACAACTTTCATATCTTTAATCTCTCCTTACTGATTATTCTCAAAAAATCGGCTGATTTCGGCGCATAACGCCTCTTTAGCCTTTTTAAGGTCATAGCCCTTTAGCTGACATGCCGCCATCGTCTGATGACCGCCGCCGCCGAGAGCTTCCATGATTATCTGAACATTAATTTCGCCGAGACTGCGGGCTGAAATATTGACCGAACCGCCGCCGTCATACATAACGAACGAAGCCTTGATTCCGCTGACATTCAGAAGCTCGTCCGCCGCCTGAGCGGAAATAATTCTGATATCGGGCGAATCAAAATCCGCCGCCGAAACCGCACAGCCCATGAAGTTTTCAGCCGAACAGATAACCTTTGTGCGAAGCTTGTTGACTTCAAGCGAATTTGCAAAAAGCTTCTTAACGCTTATCATATCGGCGTTTTTATCTTTCAGGAACGCCGCCGCCTCAAAGGTTCTGACGCCCGAGCCGACAACAAAATCCTTGGTGTCAAGCATTATGCCCGCAAGCAGAGCCTCGGCAACCGTTTTGGTAATGTTGACCTCGGGCTCCATATATTGCAGAAGCTCCGTTACCATTTCGCAGGATGAAGATGCGCCGGGGTCATGGTGAAAGATAATGGCGTTTTCAACATCCGTTACCGCCCGCCTGTGGTGGTCGATAATAACCTTGGTTTCGGATTTTTCATAAAGCTTCGGGAATTCGACAAACGATTCAATATGAGTGTCAACAACGATAAGCAGGCTCTTTTTGCCCATGAGGTCAAGCGCTTTTTCCTGACCGATTATCATTTCGCCCATGCCCTCATCGTCAAGCTTTTTGATAAGGGAAATAGCAAGGGCCTTTTTTCTGTCTGTTGCGATATTAACGGGGATTCCGAAGCTTTCGCAGGCGCAGGCCAAACCTACCGCCGCACCGACAGCGTCAAGGTCGGTATAGGAATGACCCATTATAATAACATTACTGCTCGATTTGATAAGCTCCGAAAGAGCCGAGCCGACAATGCGGCTTTTAACCTTGTTGCGCTTCTCTGCGCTCTTTGAAACGCCGCCGATATATTCGTATCCGTCCTTAGTCTTTATGGCAACCTGGTCTCCGCCTCTGCCGAGAGCCATTTCAAGCGCCTTTCTTGCGCTTTTTTCGCAGGATTGAACATCCTTGCCGCCCGAAACGCCGATTGAAAGCGTCGCTCCGACCTTTTTGCCCTTGTATTCATAGCTTCTGACGGTCTGAAGAACCGAAAAGCGGTCGTCCGTCATGCGGATAATATTTTTATGCTCCGTAATTATCAGATATCGGTCTTCGCTGATTTTTTTGACGAAGCTGTTGTAGGATTCCGCCCAATTATCGAGAGCCGCTTCAACCTGGCTCTTGATTTCGGCAATCTCGCTGTCTCTGAAATCGCTTCTTGAACCGTCAAGGTTATCCATTTCAACAACAAGCGCATAGGGGCGTGAATTATAATATTCAAGCTCAATCTTTTTAAGGTCGGTGTTGTCAAGATAATAGAAAGCGCACATTTTGCTGCCGCCCGACTGATATGTAACGGCGTAAACGGTGTAATACCGCTCGCCGATCTTAACGCATGCGCTCCCCCGTTCGGTCAGTTCTTCAACTCCGAGTCCGTTCGTGAACATTTCAAGCGTGTCGGTCTGGGCAATCTTGTCGGGCGAAATCTCATTCATAAACCTTTGGCTTCGCCAAATTATGCTGCCCGTCTCGTCACAGACCGCAACGGGAAAAGGAAAGTTTGAAAGCACCTTTTCATCGGTGAAATCAAGCTTTTTTGAAGTTTTAATCAGGAAACGCTTATATCTGTTCCCGGCAGACAGTGCTCTGTAGACCGCAACGGCGCACACTATCAGAAAAGCAACGCACTCTGCAACCGCAAGGCGGGGTTCAATAAAAACGGTCATGGCGATAAAGGCCGCCGAAATACCGGCAACCAGACACAACAGAACGCTGTCATACCAAAAACCTTTGAATTTCATTTAGACCTCCATAATTATGGGAAGAATAACGGGGCTTCTCTTGGTCTGCTCATAGACAAAATGAGAAACCGCATCTCTGAGTTTGCTCTTTATGGCAGAAATGTCGTTTATATTGCTGTAATAGCAATTCTCAAGCGCTTTTTCGGCGCATTTTCTTGCATTGTCAATAAGCTCCTCGGCTTCCTTGACATAAACAAAGCCTCTCGTGAACACCTCGGGGCCTGCGATAATCTGACCCGTCTGATAATCGATTGAAGCCGCAACGATGATAATACCGTCCTGGCTGAGGTGCTTTCTGTCTCTGAGAACAACGCTTCCGACATCTCCGACGCCGTAGCCGTCAACAAATACCTTGCCAGCGGGAACGGGAGCGCCGTTTTTGATTGATTTGTTTGTGATTTCGGCAACATAGCCGTTATCGGCTATAAAAATATTTTCTTTGCTGATTCCCAGACCCTCCGCAAGCGCCGCATGCTTTCTCAGATGCTTCTGCTCGCCGTGAACGGGGATAAAATACTTGGGCTTGACAAGCCCCATAATGAGCTTAAGCTCCTCCTGACAGGCGTGACCTGAAACATGAACATCATACATCTTTTCGTAGATAACCTGCGCTCCGAGCTTCAACAGTTCATTGACAACCTTGCCGACCGTCTTTTCGTTGCCCGGAATCGGGGTTGCGGAAATGATGACATAATCGTTCGGGTGAATTTCAACCTTGCGATGATCCGAAAACGCCATTCTTGAAAGCGCCGACATCGGCTCGCCCTGACTGCCCGTTGTTATGATAACAAGATTTTCGGCAGGATAGCGGTTAATCAGATCGGCGTTGATAAGAACGCCCTCGGGAATGTTGAGATAACCGAGCTGAGCGCTGATATTGACAACATTCTCAAGGCTTCTGCCGATAATCGCAACCTTTCTGCCCAGAGAGCTTGCAACATTGATTATCTGCTGAACTCTGTGGATATTTGATGCAAAGGTTGCAACGATTATTCTGTTTTTGCCCGCCTTGCGGAACAGAATTTCAAAGGACTCGCCGACCTTGCGCTCGCTCTCGGTGTAGCCGGGTCTTTCGGCGTTGGTTGAATCCGAAAGCAGGCAGAGAACACCCTCGTTGCCGAGCTGTGCAAATCGGGCAAGGTCAATCATGCCGCCGTCAATGGGCGTGCTGTCAATCTTGAAGTCGCCCATATGAACGACCGTTCCGTTTTCGTATTTTATCGCAAGCGCAATCGCATCGGGGATTGAATGGTTAACATGAATCGCTTCAACATCGAATCCGCCGAAGCTGACAACATCCCCCGGAGCTATTTCGTGAAGCTTTGCGCTGCTGAGAAGGCCGTGTTCTTTAAGCTTGCCCTGAATCAGACCTATGGTCAGCTTTGTGCCGTAAACGGGGAAATTGACGGTTTTGAGCAGATAGGCAAGAGCGCCGATATGATCCTCGTGGCCGTGAGTTATGATAACTCCCCTGATTTTGTCGGCGTTGCGCTCAACATAAGAGAAATCTGGTATAACCAGGTCAACTCCGAGCATTTCGGGGTCGGGGAACGAAAGTCCGCAGTCAACAAGGAACATATCGTCCTTGTATTCATAGAGGGTCATGTTTTTGCCGACCTCGTTCAGTCCGCCGAGAAAAGCGATTTTGAGCGGAAGCTCATTTGTTTTTCTGTATTTCTTTGCAGAACCGTTTCTCGGCTTTGAGGGAGCAGGTCTTTTGGCCTGCTTTGTCTGAGCAGCCTGTGTCTTTCGCTGCTTTGCTTGCTTGTTCTGCTTATTCTGCTGATTATTTGACTTTTTGGTGCTGTTTTCCGAATTATTTTTCTTCTGCATATTTTCTCCTGTTCTTTTTAAATT
>JBJEQD010000055.1:0-9799 GCA_051881575.1 Acutalibacteraceae bacterium
GACGATACTGTTCAACCCGTGCGGCCGAGCTGTTCATTCTTGTCCGCCGTATTCACCGTCTTTGCGAAAAAGGCGGTGCAATAGAAAGTGTTTGCCCCGAAACAAAAGAGATGACTTCTGCAGAGTTTTATCAGTTTGCCGAATTTGTTTTCGGTCTGCCCGAAGTGAAAAAGTTTATCGAAAGGTCGATTCGGTAATGTCACTTTTTCATTTCCATGTAACTCAGATAAAACGAAGTGCCGGTCAAAGTGCTGTTGCCTGTGCCGCTTACCGTGCAGGCGAAAGATTAAAGAGCGAGTATTACGGAGAAATCAGCGATTACACCCGCAAATGCGGAGTTGTCGAATCGGAAATTATGCTGCCCGATTATGCGCCGAGGGAATACGCCGACAGGGAAACTCTCTGGAACGCAGTTGAGAAAATCGAAAAAGGTAAAAAGGCTCAGCTTGCATACAGCTTTGATTTTGCTTTGCAGAATGAATTTACACTTGATGAAAATATTTCTCTTGCAAAGAAATTCATAAAAGAGCAGTTTGTTGACAGAGGCATGATTGCCGATTATGCGATTCATTCGCCCGAAAAAGACGGCATACAAAATCCCCATGTTCATGTTATGTGTCCGATAAGACCAATTGAGAAAAACGGTGAATGGGGCAATAAACAAAAACGGGTTTATGAACTTGACCGAAACGGTAACAGAGTAACCGACCGTAACGGAAATTACATTTTCTCTGCCGTACCGACAACCGATTGGGGAAGTCCCGAAACGCTTGAACATTGGCGTTCGGAATGGGCAAGAATGTGCAACGAAAAGTATGAAGAAAAAGAAATTGATGAAAGAATAGATTACCGCAGTTATGAGCGACAGGGAGTCGATAAAATCCCAAGCGTTCATGAAGGAGTTGCAGTCCGTCAGATGGAAAGCAAGGGAATAAAAACCGACAAGGGCGAGAAGAACAGATTTATCAAATCCACAAACAGTCTGATAGCCGAAATCAAAGATAAAATCAGAAATCTCAAAAATTGGATTGATGAAATCAAATCGGAATTAGAAAAATTCGACCAACCCGAAACAACGCTTGTTGATATTCTCAACGCTTATCTTGATATGAGTAAAGATGAACGGAACGATTGGAATAAATACGCACAGACGAAAGGCTCCGTTGCAGATTTGAAGAAAATATCGCAGGCAATTACGATTCTGCAAACCCGAAATATCAGAACGCTCGATGAACTGAATGAAATTCTGAAACCCATTGATGATTTAAGAAAGTCAATCAAAGCTGATGAAAAGAAAATCAAGAAACTCAGACAGCACATTTCAAAGATTGAAGATTATGAGAAATACAAGCCGATTTATGATAAATACAAATCAATCCAATTTGCGAAAATGCAGGCAAAGTATTATTCGGAACACGAAGAGGAAATTGAGAAATACAAAACGGCTGTACGATATATGAAAGCAAATCCCGAATGCAAGCCAAGCACAAAAGCAGAGATAAAATCAGAAATCTCCGAATTGACCGAAAAGCAAAAGTCATCAACCGCCACCCTCTCCACCCATCAATCCGAACTTCAAGAGCTTGAACAAATCCGATATATCGTAACTAATGCTATGGAGCATAAAGAAAACGAAAAGCCGTCTGTTCTCAAACGCCTCGAAGAAGCGAAGAAACAGACGGTGCAAACCAACCGTTCCGCTAACAAAAAGCAGGAACAGAATATTGAATAGAAAGGAAAATTTAATGTTAAAATCAACAGTAAACATACCCATTGAAAAGCTTCATCAGTTTGAGGGACACCCGTTCAGCATACCCGATAACAATGAAATGAATATGCTCATTGAAAGCATACAGCAAAACGGAATCATAAATCCGTTAATCGTCAGACCAAAAGAAAACACGGAAGATGAATATGAGGTTGTTTCGGGTCACAGAAGACTCCGTGCAGCAAGGAAAGCAGGGCTGAAAACGGTACCTGCTTTAATTTATTCCATTGACAGAGAAACTGCAATAATAATGATGGTTGACAGCAATCTTCAAAGAGAAAACATATTGCCAAGCGAAAAAGCAAAAGCATTCAAAATGAAAATGGATGCCATATCGCATCAGGGCAAATCAACTTCGCGACAACTTGTCGACAAGTTGAAAAGTGCCGAGTTTATCTCACAGTCAGAAAGCGGCAGACAGGTTCAAAGATACATCCGGCTCACTCACCTTATCCCGGAACTTTCGGATACGGTTGATAAAGGAAAAATTTCATTTACCCCTGCCGTTGAAATCTCATATCTCACCGAAGAAGAACAGAAAAATCTGCTCGAAACAATACAAAGCGAGGAGTGCACTCCGTCGTTGTCACAGGCACAGAAAATGAAACAGCTTTCGCAGCTTCACCGTCTTGATATTGATATGATTTTCAAAATTATGACAACCGCAAAGCCGAATCAGAAAGAATTTCTGAAACTGAACTCCGATAAATACGATAAATTCCTTGGCAAATTTTTAACCACGAAAGACAAGGAAGAACATATTTTTAAGGCACTTGAATTTTACGATAAACATCAAAGAAAGAAGGATATTACAAAATGAAAAAAATAAACAACATTGCGATTATCGAGCCCGTATCGTACGGTGTAAACGAATATTTAATCAACGGTGTCAGATATACGGTCGAATCCCGTTTTGTTCCGTATGACATAAAAAGAAAACAGACAACGTTCTATGGTAAAATCAAAAGAATTATCACAAGTGATTTCATACCTTTGACAGCAAATACAGATGAAGATATACTTGAAACAAACAATGTGTGTTTGACTGCCGGAAAGGAGGACTATGCAGTCTAAAGATAAAAACGAACAGGGCTTTACCGCACTTTACTGCCGCTTATCCCGTGATGACGGTACCGAAGGCGACAGTAATTCGGTGGTTAATCAGAAAAAGTTATTGCAGAAGTACGCTAAGGATAACGGTTTTCAAAATCCGAGGGTTTATGTGGACGACGGATATACGGGAACGAACTTCAACCGTCCCGCATTTCAGCAGATGATTGAGGATATTGAACTTGGATATATTTCAACGATAATCGTAAAAGATATGTCCCGTCTGGGAAGAAACTATCTTGAAGTCGGCTACTATACCGACAACTACTTTCCACAGAAAAATGTCCGATTCATTGCAATAAATGACGGAGTTGACAGTGCAGACGGTGACAACGAATTTGCACCGATAAAAAATGTAATCAACGAGCTTTATGCAAGGGACATCAGCAGAAAAGTACGCTCATCATACCGAATAAGAGGTAATTCGGGCGAACCGCTTTCAAAGCCGCCTTACGGATATATTGAATCTCCCGATAATCCGAAAAAATGGATAATCGACCCCGAAGCGGCTGCTATTGTGAAACGGATATTTCAAATGAGTCTTGAGGGCAAAGGCAACGAAACGATTGCAAGGATATTACACGAAGAAAAGGTTTTGGTACCTACATCATATATGATAGAAAAAGGCATCAGGCAAAGCGGAAGAAAACCTGCTGACCCTTACAAATGGATGGCAACAACAGTCGGAAGAATCCTTGAAAGTCAGGAATACTGCGGAGATGTTATCAATTTCAAGACATATTCCCGTTCGTTCAAAGACAAGCGGAGATTGGCAAATCCGAAAGAAAACTGGGTAATTTTTAAAGATGTTCACGAGCCGATAGTTGACCGTGAAACCTTTGAGCTGGTTCAGAAATCCATAAAAAACACCAAACGGAGAGCACCCAAACCCGAGAACGGTGAGAAAAGCATATTCAGCGATTTGCTTTACTGTTCGGATTGCGGTCACAAGCTGTGGCATCACGTTAATCCCCGTAACAAAGATATCAAGTTTTTCAGTTGTTCCAACTACAAGAAAGACACAAGAGGCACCTGCGATGCAAGGCATTATGTCCGTGCAGATGCGATAGAGCAGGTTGTGATGCTTGAACTCAGACGGCTTGCGAAGTTTCTTGAATATGACGAAGAAGCATTCGCTGATATGCTTGCCGAGAAAACAAACGAAGAACTTATTACAGAAAAGAAACAGGTTCAGAAAGAGCTTGACAGAGCAATCGCAAGAAATGAAGATGTTGCGAGGTTGTATGAAAGGCTTTATGAAGATAATGTTTCCGGCAAGGTGACCGACGAATGGTTTATGCAGTTATCCCATAAATATGAAAGCGAAAGGCTTGAACTCAAAACAAAGATTCAGCAATACCGTGAGCAACTGAGCAATCTCGGTACAATGCAGAAAGGCAAGGAGCAATTCATATCAGCGGTGAGAAAGTTTATGCAGATGGAAACCCTGACAGCACCGCTTCTCAAAGAACTGATAGACAAAATCGTTGTTTACGAAACTCAGGGAACGGGAAAGCACAGAACGCAGAGAATTGTAATTTACTACCGATTTGTAGGCTATCTCGAAATACCGCTGACCGAAAGCGAATGGGAGTATTACCAAGCCAACACAAGACAGGGAGTAGCGGTTGAATATATCTCAAAGAATATCCCGGCATAGAAAACTGTCCGCAGCAAACAAAAAGCAGGCATAACGCCTGCTCAAAAAAATAATTAAAATAAAAAATCGAGTGTTCACAACTTGAATCCGTTATGAACACTCGAGATGGCGCGCTGCAAGGGATTCGAACCCCTGACCTTTTGGTTCGTAGGGGCGTCTTGGATGCGGAAACCTGTGATTTTATGTGTAATCCTATGAAATCTCATGTAATCGCAAACACTTGGCGCAAATAGTGTCTGATTTTGCAACCCGTTGATATGCTTGAAACTGACGAAAAAATCATTTTTTCTTCATTTGTTAGAATTTTTGTTAGAAGTTACGTCGCTGTTTGTTTGGCAAAAAGAATTAAAAGCGCCGAAAATGGTTCTGATTCAGCAAAATAATCCGCTGAAAAATCACCAAAAAGAGACCTTTTGTTGGAAAATCAAAAGGTCTCTTTTTTCTAACAATTTGTTAGAAGTTTTTTTGTAAGCCGGGAGATTGTTTGAAATTTTTTGCAACACGACTAAAGAATTGTTTGAGAATTTTTACACGATCCAAAAGGTTAGAATATATTTCAGGCATTAGAATATGCTTTTCGTTATTGCCTGTGTTTTCAAACGGATTCTTTTATTTGTTTATACTACGCTAAAACTATTTCGGATCTGAAGTATAAACTTACCACCGAGTAATTATACCAAAAGGGAACCGGTTAAAGGCTCTTTGAGTCTTTGACCGGTTTCTGAGCTAAATCCATGACGGATTTAACGGCTGCAGTGGCTGCAGTTACTG
Source organism: Acutalibacteraceae bacterium (assembly GCA_051881575.1). GTDB lineage: Bacteria > Bacillota > Clostridia > Oscillospirales > Acutalibacteraceae > CAG-177. The sequence continues at coordinate 5,310 of JBJEQD010000055.1, forward strand.
CGCCTGCAACCGTTGTGACAACAGCTGCAATTTCAGCAACCTTCTCGGTAGCCGTAACAGCGACTGCGAATCCTGAAACTAATCCAAACATTTTTTCACCTCCCAATAATCAATTAATGATTGAAAATCACTTTAACGTAGCACTGATTGCTACGACTGCTGTTACAGTTGTTGAAACAGCCGTACATACGGCAACAATGGCATCAGCAGTTGTTGCGGTTGCAGCGGCAGCGAAAAACAGACTTAACATAATACTCACCTCCTTATGTATAATAGTTCTTTTGTCAGATTAACAATTTCCATGTGTCATCTGTTGAATGCGGAGTGCGTTTTGCCCATGCCCCCATGCCGTACTTGCGTGCCAGCTTTGATTCAAGCTCATTGCATTTGCATTTGGGACAATTCTGCCATGTAACATGAATCAAATCACGATTAGATTCATTGATTTCTGCCAACCCGCAGCTTTTGTTTAACCCATAATACTGCTGCATTCGTTTCTGAACCCCGATTTCTGCGCTGCCAACCTTCATGACCTGTCCGTTCAAGCGGAGAATATAAACTCCGGGAATGTTGACACCGGTTGATGCTTGCTTGAGAGATCCGCTGTGAACATCCATATTCGATGCAGTCTTTCGTGGCCATGAAAGAGGACTGCTTTTTATCTGCGCATCAGTACGACGGGCATTTTTGACCGATGAAGCGGTTCCCGGAAGATTAAGTATCCCGTCCGGCTTTTTGTTCACAAGTGGTGAAATTATCTCTTTGTTGCCTGCATTGAGCGTTTTGTTCCTTATTGATGATTCATGATTGAAAAACGATTTAAACATGATTTAAACATGATTCTCTCCTCCATATTAAAGTTTTTTAATTTTTGAAAATAAGCATTGAGCTTTAGCAAATCACTTCTGACCGCCTTGTTTGCGGTAGTAATAGTATATCATTGTTGTTCAAGAACAACAAGAGTATGTTTTATCGAAAAATATGTTCCTATTATATGGGGTTTTCTATTGAAAAATCTTAATACTTATGATAAAATGAAATAAAAAAAGTTCCTATCATAGGAACATTAAGGTGGTTTTATGGGCTTTTGGGGAAGCGATTACCGGGAATATTACAGAACAACAAACGATAGATCTGAAAAGCAACACATTAATTTGAGCGTTTATGCATTAAACACGATTGTTGAAGACCAGCTCGCTTTCGGGATTGATAGTTTTGCTTCTTTTATCAATCGGGTTTTTAAAAATTTCTATCAAGACGCATTTGCTTCTGTAGTTATTCATACAGAAACAGAGAAAAAGCGTCTTAACATATTCTTTGACGGCACTTCAGTTTCCGAGGATGTTAAAGATAAGTTTATTGAAGCGTATATTAACGATTATCGGGAGTCTTCAAAAAAACAAATTCAATCATACTCGAAAGGAATTGGAAAAAAATTCAGGATAAATAACGAGAATTATGAGTATCTCTTGTTTGAAAGTCGAGAAAATGAGTTTTACGGTGAAATGAAAGCCGGCAGTTATTTGAAAGCAGTTGTTGAGGAGTATACAAGAAAACCTTATATTGAAAGAGAAAGGATTTTTTTTAAAGATTATATCGACAAAATAAACTACGCCATTAATAATGACTGCTGTTTAACAATAACCACAGGAAATAATATGTTTGAAGTGGCAGCGTTTGGTGTTCGGCAAGATCCATCCCAAAACTTTAACTATTTGATAGGAAAAAGCATGCTTATAGGAAGCGAAAAAAACGGTGAACCGGTTGATTGCTCTTTCAGGATTAGTAGAATTAGAAAAATTGACATCAGAGAGGTTAAGAAGTCATTGTTTTCAAATGAAGAAACAAGGATACAATTTCAGAAAACAGTTGAAAAAAGAGGGGTTCAATTTATGGGTGGCGACGATTCTCAGCAGATTGAAGTTGAACTTACGCCAAAAGGGATCTCCATGTATAACAATATGCAGTTTTTAAGGCCTTCATTTATTGAAAAAAATGACAATATATATAAATTTGACTGTACACTTACTCAAGCTGAGTTTTACTTTTTCAAATTCGGCAAAGAGGTCAAAATTATAAATCCGCCTTCTTTGGCGGAAAAATTCAGGGAAATGTATCACGAAGCTGAGGAGAAGTATAAATAACAAAAACTTGGATAAGATATTCAATCATAAACACTTCACAGGTATACTTTATTTTTGTCGGAGAATATCTGCTCGCTTTTTTCCGTATCGGAGAGATACGGTTGCCATTGAAATCAGAATAAATGTCCAGCTTTTAGCTTTAAACTGTTAAATTATGACTGCGGTTTTTCTTCCCTGAAATATTCAATTGTACTTGAGGCTGTCGCTCTTCGTGTTACGATTTGCGACAGCCTTTTAATTCTGCGTTATGTTTAATTGTTAATGTCAAATCCTAGCCAATCGCTGTTTGGCCTGGCAATCAGCCTGCTGTTACTGTATGCCATCTCAAGCGTTAGAATTGTCTGAGCTTGATATCTCCCAGATTCTTGCATTTCAACAACCAGGGCAACATCTGCTTTGAAGTCATCACTAAAACAAAGCGGCAAAAGCAAAGACATTGAATTGAGTGTAGGAAAATACTGAGGAACAGCAGTTTTATAGTTCCAGATGCATCTGTTTTGAGCAAGTTCTTTGGCTCGTTTGAATTTCCATTCCAACGAATCATATTTATCTTTATATAATGGTTTTTTTAATTTCGATTTGAGCTCCTTAAAGTAACCCTCTTTTTTAATATCATTATCATCGAGTTTGTTAACATCATCGGGTGACATATTATTTATAACTAAAAACTCCTTGCCCCAAATCTTGCAAAGAAAATCCAAAGGAAATCTTTTGATATTCTCGATAAATATATGTTCATAATCAACATCTATTTCTGCCGTTGGATTAAGAACCATCTTTTCAGGATGATTTTCAAAGTAATCTGCACGCTCAGGTAGAGGATTAAAATAACGTGTAAGTATTTTTCCTTGGTTTTCACCTGCTATAACAAAATTTATTAATTTCCATGGCTGAATCTTGCTTGAATTACGTTCTAACAAGGCATATACTGGTTTAAATCCTTTTTTGGAGGCGAGACCTGTATTGAAGGCGGCATACTTATGGTCATCAGTAAATATTATCTTTTTTTCATAAGCCAAACGACAAAATGTGTATTTGACATAAGTTTCCAACAACGGATATTTATTACCCTCCCGATCACCGGAGTGGTATTTTGGCTGAGAATTCCCGAAATACCATTTTTCTGGAAGTATCATTTCTTCCAGAGATTCGTATTGACTATAATCTATGAAAGCCCACTCAGACAGTTTTGTGTTTTCATCCGGAATTAATTTTGTATTATTCTGCTGTGTAGGTTTGCTTGATTTTACAGAGCTGAGGGATTGTGATGAGCTTTCGTTGCCGCTAAGACCAGTTTGATTGTTTATGCCTTTAATTCTGGCATAAACAATGGGCGGTTGTTCCTCAAGGGAAGTTTTAGTCTCAATTTCTTTAAACTCTGATATAAATGTTTTCAACTTTTGTTGATAGTTTATTCCGTTTTGCTTCAATCTGTCGCCGATGTGTGCAAGATTAACCCATCCCTCAGCACTTGACGGCATGGATTTTATAGTTTCTATAACCTTCTTGTGGTCTTCTTGGCTAATTGAAATAGAATCTATCATTTAATCCTCCTGCTTTCCAATGTTATTGTAAGTCGGTTTAGCTTGCTGTATCAGTTTATATTCAAGATTTTCGTGCGGGATAGCAATTATTTTAAAACTTTTTATTAAATCTATTGCCTTGTAAATTTGTTCGTTGGCACTCTTATGATACTTAGAAGAATCTAAAAGGCTTTTGGTAACATTTTTTGCCAAAGTATTTCCAGTGTCACTTGGACTCAAATATTGCTTTAATCGCTTTAATATTTTCCGGGCATAAGCACTTCCGATATATACAACATCATCTTCAGAATCACAGATAATATAAACTCCGTAAAAGCAAAACTCTGACAAGTTGCTAAAATTGCCCATAACGATTTGTTTCTTAGGAATACTTAAGCTATGAATTAATTCTTTATAATTCATTATATTATATCCTTCCTATTTGAACCTTGTGGTTTTTCTCAATGCAATTTAACTATATCTGCAAATACTATACCATAAATATTTCGAATTTTCAACAAGCATATTGCATAAATCGATCTTTAAAGGGTTATCCGTACAGCAAAAAAAGATGTGGAGGTTTAACTTTTGCAATGTTAAATCAAAATTTCATTTTCATTTTGTGTTTACAATTGTTCCCTTCACTTATAAAAGGCTCTTTTGCGACGGGCTTATTCTGCTTTTCTAAAAAGATGTTAGAAGCTTTTTTAAGTTGATATTATTGTTAATATGCCAATATTCTTATTGAATTAATAATATAAACTTTCAATAATTTGCCTTATGAGAAAGTCGGCAAAAACGAGCCTGTTTGTATTGCTGATGA
>JBJEQD010000056.1:0-42107 GCA_051881575.1 Acutalibacteraceae bacterium
GGTCACAAGCTCGGTGAATTTGCACCTACAAGAACCTTCAGAGGTCATGCAGGTTCAAAAACATCAAATAACGGTAAATAATCGGCGAAAGGAGTGTATTAACAATGTCAGATATGGCAATGCAGAGTGTGCCCACAGCAACCGCTAAGGCAACTTATATCCGTATTGCGCCTCGCAAGGTTCAGATTGTGCTCGATTTAATCCGCAATCAGCCTGCAGACAAGGCAATGGCTATTCTCAAGTACACGCCCAAGGCCGCGTGTGAACCCTTGATGAAGCTTTTAAAGTCAGCAATGGCAAATGCTGAAAACAATAATAATATGGACGTCAGCCGTCTGTATGTTGCCGAGTGCAGCGTCAGCCAGGGCCCCACTCTCAAGCGTATGAGACCCAGAGCTCAGGGCAGAGGCTTCCGTATTAACAAGAAAACATCTCATATCACCCTTGTGCTCAAGGAAATGGAATAAGCGAAGGAGGAGGTTAAACAATGGGACAGAAAATTAATCCTACCGGTTTGAGAATCGGTGTTATTAAGGACTGGGAATCTCGCTGGTACGCAGATCCCAACAAGTTCGGCGACACTCTTGTTGAAGATTATAATCTTCGTGAATACCTTCTCGAGAAGCTTGCTCCCGCAGGCGTTCCCAAGGTTGAGATTGAGCGTGACGCAAAGCGTGTTTATGTCAACATTCACTGCGCAAAGCCCGGTATGGTTATCGGCAGACAGGGCGCAGAGATCGAAAAGCTCAAGAAGATTTGCGAGAAGAAGCTCGGCGGAAAAGAAGTTTCGCTGAACATCGTTGAAATCAAGCAGCCCGATCTCAATGCACAGCTTGTTGCAGAAAGCATCGCATCTCAGCTCGAGAGAAGAATTTCTTACCGCCGTGCTCTCAAGCAGGCTATCGGCCGTGCTATGAAGCTTGGCGCAAGAGGTATCAAGACTCAGGTTTCAGGCCGTCTCGGCGGTGCTGAAATCGCAAGAACAGAGAGCTATCACGAGGGAACAATCCCTCTTCAGACCATCAGAGCCGACATCGACTATGGCTTTGCAGAGGCAAAGACAACCTACGGCCGTATCGGCGTTAAGGTTTGGCTTTACAAAGGCGAGGTTCTTCACGAAAGCAGAAACAGCTCTCGCCCCAGAAGACGCAGAGAAGGAGGTAGCCGCTAATGCTTTTACCGAAGCGTGTAAAGTACCGCAGAGTACAGAGAGGCAGACTCAAAGGTAAGGCAACAAGAGGTAATCAGGTTAATTACGGTGAATACGGTCTTGTAGCTCTTGAGCCCGCATGGATTACCTCAAACCAGATTGAGGCAGCCCGTGTTGCCATGACAAGATATATCAAGCGTGGCGGCCAGGTTTGGATCAAGATTTTCCCCGATAAGCCCGTAACCGAGAAGCCGGCTGAAACCCGAATGGGTTCCGGTAAAGGTTCTCCCGAATACTGGGTTGCAGTTGTTAAGCCCGGCAGAGTAATGTTTGAAATTGCCGGCGTTGATAGAGAGCTTGCGCAAGAAGCTATGCGTCTTGCATCAAACAAGCTTCCTATTAAGTGCAAATTTGTTACTAAAGAAGAATTGGGTGGTGAGCAATAATGAAAGCCAGTGAAATCAGAAAACTTTCCGCCGGTGAGCTGGATGCTAAGCTTCTTGAGCTGAAGGATGAGCTGTTCAAACTGCGCTTCCAGCAAGCTGTTAACCAGCTCGACAACCCGATGCGAATCAGCGCCGTCAAGAAAGATATCGCTCGTATTAAAACCGTACAGAGAGATATAGAGCTTCACGGCTCTAACTCGTAAGGAAAGGGAGGTTAAATACAATGAGCGAAAGAAACCTCAGAAAAACCCGTGTTGGTATTGTTACCAGCGATAAGATGGATAAGACCGTAGTTGTTTCCGTTAAGGACAGGGTCAAGCATCCTCTTTATAAGAAAATCGTTAACAACACTTACAAGCTTAAAGCGCACGACGAAAACAACGAGTGCGGCATGGGCGACCGTGTGCTTGTTATGGAAACCCGCCCCCTGTCCAAGGACAAGAGATGGCGTGTAGTCGAAATCATTGAGAAGGCTAAATAATTTCAGCCAAGCGTAAGGAGGAAAACACTGTGATTCAGCAACAGAGTTACCTCAAGGTTGCCGACAACACCGGAGCAAAGGAGCTTATGTGCATCCGTGTTCTTGGTGGTTCCGGCAGGAGGTATGCCAATATTGGCGACGTCGTCGTTGCTTCTGTTAAAAAGGCAACACCCGGTGGCGTAGTTAAAAAAGGCGAAGTTGTAAAAGCGGTAGTAGTACGCACCGCAAGCGGCCTTCGCCGTGACGACGGAACTTACATTCGCTTCGATGAGAATGCAGCCGTCATTATTAAGGAAGACAAGAACCCCAAGGGCACTCGTATCTTTGGACCGGTTGCCAGAGAGCTTCGTGAAAAGGATTACACAAAGATCCTTTCACTCGCTCCCGAAGTACTTTAATCGGAGGTGCGATGATGAATAAGGTTCATGTTAAAAAAGGCGACGAAGTCGTAGTTATCAACGGTAAGTACAGAGGCAAGAGAGGCAAGGTCATGCAGGTCAGCCCCTCTGAGGGAAAGGTTATCGTTGAGGGCGTTAACATCGTCACAAAGCATGTTAAGCCCCGCAAAATGGGTGAGCCCGGCGGCCTTATCAAGGCTGAGAGCGCCCTCTATGCAGACAAGGTTCAGCTCATCTGCCCCAAATGCGGCAGACCCACAAGAACCGGTCACAAAATCAATTCCAAAGGCAAGAAAGTCCGCACTTGCAAGAAGAGCGACTGCCTTGCAGAGTTTGAATAATAAGGGAGGACATAACAAATGGCAGCAAGGTTAAAAGAAATGTATGCTAAAGACGTTGCACCTGCTCTTATGAAGAAATTTCAGTACAAGAGCGTTATGCAAATCCCGAAGCTCGAAAAGATCGTTATCAACGTTGGCTGCGGCGAAGCAAGAGAGAATTCAAAGGTTCTCGACGCAGTAACTTCCGACCTCAAGCAGATCACCGGTCAGATGCCCGTTCTCTGCAAGGCCAAGAAGTCAGTTGCTAACTTCAAGCTCCGTGAAGGCATGGTTATCGGTGCAAAGGTTACTCTCAGAGGCGACAGAATGTATGAGTTCCTTGACAGACTCTTCAATCTCGCTCTCCCCAGAGTCCGTGACTTCAGAGGAATCAACCCCAACTCATTCGACGGCAGAGGAAACTATTCTCTTGGTATCAAGGAACAGCTCATCTTCCCCGAAATCGAGTATGATAAGATTGACAAGGTAAGAGGCATGGATGTCTGCTTTGTCACAACAGCAAAAACTGACGAAGAAGCCCGTGAGCTGCTCACTCTTATGGGCGCTCCGTTCTCAAGATAAGGAGGGAATACCGTGGCAAAAACATCAATGAAAGTTAAGCAGGCCCGCCCTGCCAAATACTCATCAAGAGCTTACAACAGATGTAAAATCTGCGGAAGACCTCATGCTTATCTTCGCAAGTACGGCGTTTGCCGTATCTGCTTCAGAGAGCTGGCTCACGCAGGTCAGATCCCCGGCGTTAAGAAAGCAAGTTGGTAATTGAGCAATTGCAAAGGAGGTAAACAGTATGCAAATTACTGATTCCATCGCTGATATGCTGACTCGTATCCGCAATGCGAATGCGGCTAAGCATGACACAGTGAAAGTACCCGCATCGAACATGAAGAAAGCGATTGCTCAGATTCTTGTTGATGAGGGATATATCAAAGGATACAAGGTTGAGGACGACGGCAAGCAGGGCGTTATCGAAATCGCTCTCAAGTACGGCCCCAACAAGTCTCAGGTTATCACCGGTCTGCGCAGAGTTTCAAAGCCCGGTCTGAGAATTTACACAAACTGTGAGGATATGCCCAGAGTTATGAAGGGCATCGGCATTGCCATCCTCTCAACATCAAAAGGCGTTATGACAGACAAGGACGCTCGCAAGGCCAATGTCGGCGGCGAAGTTCTTGCGTTCATCTGGTAAGGAGGTGCCGTAAATGTCACGTATAGGTAGAAAGCCTGTCGAAATTCCCGCAGGCGTTGACGTGCAGATCGACGGCAATCTCATCACCGTCAAGGGTCCCAAGGGCACCCTTTCAAGAAATCTGCATCCCAACATGAAGGTCGAGAAGGACGGCAACACCGTTGTTGTTACCCGTCCCAACGACGATAAGCAGAACAGATCTCTCCACGGTCTGACAAGAACGCTTATCAGCAACATGGTTACGGGCGTTCACGAGAGCTACAAGAAGGAGCTCGAGGTTAACGGCGTCGGTTACCGTGCAGAGCTCAAGGGCAAGGATCTTCTCCTCAAGGTCGGCTATTCACACGATGTTATCGTTAATGCCGAAGAGGGAATCACAATCGAAGTTCCCAACCCCAATAAAATCGTTATCTCAGGCCCCGACAAGCAGCAGGTCGGACAGTTTGCCGCAAACGTTCGTGAGAAGCGTCCCCCCGAGCCTTATAAGGGCAAGGGCATCAAGTATGCTGACGAACACATCCGCCGCAAGGAAGGCAAGGCCGGTAAGGGCGGCAAATAAGTCTAATTAAGGAGTGAAAAATTATGGTTAACAGACCGGACAGCAATAAGGCCAGACAGACTCGTCATAAGAGAGTCCGTGCCAAGATTTCCGGCACAGCAGAGTGTCCTCGCCTTAATGTATTCCGCTCCCTCCAGAATATCTACGCTCAGTTAATAGACGACGTTAAGGGTGAAACCCTTGTGTCCGCATCAACTGTCGAGAAGGATTTTGAGGAATACGGCGGAAACAAGTCCGCTGCTCACAAGGTGGGCGAATTATTGGCAAAGCGTGCCGCTGACAAGGGAATAACAGAAGTTGTTTTCGATCGTGGCGGTTATATTTATCACGGCCGTGTTAAAGAACTGGCCGAAGGCGCCCGTGAGGGCGGCCTCAAGTTCTAAGAAGGGGAGGAATACTTTTGGCTAAGATTGATGCATCGGCATATGAGCTCACAGAGCGCGTAGTAGCCATTAACCGTGTTTCCAAAACCGTAAAGGGCGGTCGTATCTTTAAGTTTGCGGCTATCGTAGTAGTCGGAGACGGCAACGGCACTATCGGTTTCGGACTTGGCAAATCAGGCGAAGTTCCCGACGCTATCCGCAAGGGTATCGAGGACGCTAAAAAGAATCTCATGAAGGTTTCTCTTAAAGGAACCACAATTCCTCATGAGATCGTCGGCAAGTTCGGAGCAGGCGTTGTTCTTCTCAAGCCCGCTGCCCCCGGTACCGGCGTTATCGCCGGCGGCCCGGTTCGTGCGGTTGTTGAAACAGTAGGTATCAAGGATATCCGTGCAAAGGCTCTTCGTTCAAACAATCCCTGCAACGTTGTAAGAGCTACACTTGACGGACTTTCAAAGCTTCGCAATGTCGAAGAGGTTGCCGCTATCCGTGGCAAGTCCGCAAAAGAAATTTTAGGTTAAGGAGGGCGGATTAAATGGCAGATATTCAGGTAAAGCTCGTTAAGAGCCTTATTGGAAGCACCAAGCCCCAGATTGCAACCGCCCATGCACTTGGTCTTCATAAAATCGGCGATGTTTCCGTTCAGCCGGATAACGCCGCAACTCAGGGCAAGGTAAGAAAGATTTCTCACCTTATCGCAGTTAGCGAAGCTGAGCAAGGAGGTGCAAACTAATGAAGTTGCACGATCTCTCACCCGCAGCCGGTTCCTCAAAGGAACGCAAGCGTATCGGCCGTGGTCCCGCTTCGGGCCAGGGCAAAACCGCAGGCAAGGGTCATAAAGGTCAGAAAGCGCGTGCCGGCAGAGGTATGCGCCCCGGCTTTGAAGGCGGCCAGATGCCCCTTCAGAGAAGAATCCCCAAGCGTGGATTCAACAACATTTTTGCAACAGAGATGGCAATAGCCAACATCGCTGCTCTTGATAAGTATTTCGATGACGGTGCAACCGTTACCGTTGATGCGCTTATTGAGAAAGGCATTATCAAAAAGACTTTGGACGGCGTTAAGATTTTGGGACAAGGCGAATTAACGAAAAAGCTCACCGTTCAGGCAAATGCTTTTTCAGACAGCGCTAAATCAAAAATTGAAGCTGCCGGAGGAAAGGCAGAGGTGATTTAACGGTGCTTCAGACACTTGTTAACGCATGGAAAATTGCCGACCTGAGAAAAAAGATGCTTTTCACGGCTCTTATCGTTCTCATTTTCAGAATCGGTTCGGCAATCCCTGTTCCTTTCACTAACATCGGCGAGAGCGGCATTATTGCCGACCCCAACGCCGGCACATTCATGAACTACCTGAGCATGATGACAGGTGATGCGTTCAATTACGGAACGATTTTCGCAATGTCCATCACCCCCTACATCAACAGCTCGATTATCATGCAGCTCCTTGCAGTTGCAATTCCCGCTCTTGAAAGACTTCAGAAAGAGGGCGAGGAAGGCCGCAAGAAGATTGCTTCCATCACCCGCTTTGTAACGATCGGCCTTGGCCTTCTTCAGAGTACCGCTTACTACTTCTACCTTCGCAGCCAGGGCTATCTGGTTCAGGATGCTTCGGGCAAGAACTTCAGCGGTTTCGCAGGCTTCTTCCAGGCTCTCGTTATTATCCTTTGCTTCACAGCCGGTACAGCCCTTATCATGTGGCTCGGCGAAAGAATCAACGACAAGGGTATCGGCAACGGTATTTCAATCATCCTTTTTGCCGGTATCGTTTCAAGAATTCCTTCACTCATTGCAACCCTGTTCGGCAGGTCGGGTTATATCACCAGAGGCGGTCCGTACTATGCTCTGTCACCCGCAGTCGGAATTATCCTTATCCTTATGATTGCTTTCATCGTTTGGATGGATAACGCAGAGAGAAGAATTCCCGTTCAGTATGCAAAGAGAGTTGTCGGCCGTAAGATGTACGGCGGTCAGAGCACCCATATTCCCATCAAGGTTAATATGTCAGGCGTTATGCCCGTTATCTTCGCCAGCTCAATTCTTTCACTGCCCCCGACAATCGAAATGTTCGTTCAGAACAAGATTACCGAAGGCGGCTTCTGGGATAAGTTCTTCGGAGTTTTCTCATCAAGCCATTGGGCATATGCAATCATCTATTTCGTATTCATCATTGCATTTGCATACTTCTATTCAAGCATTCAGTACAACCCCATTGAAATGTCAAAGAACATCCGTGACAACGGCGGTTCGATCCCCGGCATTCGTCCCGGCGAGCCGACCTCAAAGTACATCGGCAAGATTATCAACAGAATCACCCTTCTCGGTGCTCTGCTTCTGAGCGTTGTTGCTCTCTTCCCGATTGTATTCTCACAGGTAACAACCTTCTGTCTCGACAAGTTTTGGCAGGAAGGCGCTTCGATGAACGTTTCACTCGGCGGTACATCAATCATCATTCTTGTCGGCGTTGCTCTTGAAACAGTCAAGCAGCTTGAAAGCCAGATGATGATGCGTCATTACAAGGGCTTCCTTGATTAAGCCCGAAGTAGATTCATTTGAATTTACTTTTTAACGGAGGATAAGCATGATAGTGCTCAAAACAACAAAAGAACTGAACCTGATGAAAGAGGCTTGTGTTGTTTCTGCCGGAGCATTAAAGGCAGCGGGCGCAGCGGTTGAGCCGGGCGTCTCCACCTGGGAAATCGACCGCATTGCCCATAACTTTATTGTTAAGCAAGGAGCCATACCTACTTTCTTAGGTTATAACGGCTTCCCCGCTGCTTCATGCATTTCCATAAACGATGAGGTCATTCACGGCATTCCGAGCAAGAAACGCATCATCAAAGCGGGCGATATCGTCAGCATTGATGTCGGCGCTACCTTAAACGGCTATGTCGGCGATAATGCCGCCACTTTTGCAGCGGGTGATATTTCGCCCGAAGCACAGCGGCTGTGCGACACCACCAGAGAGAGCCTTTACGAAGGCATCAAGGCGGCTGTTGCAGGCGGCAGACTCGGCGATGTCGGCTCAACAATCCAAAGGTATTGCGAGGAAAGAGGCTTTTCGGTGGTTCGGGAATTTACGGGCCACGGCGTAGGAAGGCAGATGCATGAGGACCCCAGCGTACCGAATTTCGGCACACCCGGCAGAGGCGTGCGCCTGCTCCCCGGCATGACAATTGCCATAGAGCCCATGATTAATCAGGGCGGTGCAGGCATCAGGCAGTTGCCTGACGGTTGGACTATTAAAACAAGGGACGGTTCGCTTTCCGCCCATTTCGAGCATACCGTGGCTATTACTTCAAACGGCCCGGTCATCCTCACTCAGCTTTAAGGTGCGGATATGCTTGAAAGAGGTACGGTAGTCAGATCGTCTGCGGGCAGAGACAAGGGCAGCCTGCTTGCGGTTATGCAGCAGAGCGAAAACCGGGTTTTTGTCTGCGACGGCAAAGAACGCCCCATCGATAGACCAAAAAGCAAAAATATTCGCCATGTTCAGGCAACGGGCTTTTCCGTCACGGAATCCGAGCTTGAAACAAACAGAGCGTTAAGAAAAGCGCTCAGGCGATTAGATGCAGAAATAAACGGCAACACTTAGGAGGTTATTATGTCTAAGCAGGACATGATCGAGATTGAAGGTACGGTAGTTGAGTCATTACCCAACGCAACATTCCAAGTTGAGTTGGAAAACGGACACAGAATATTGGCTCACATCTCAGGCAAGCTCAGGATGAATTACATCAAGATTCTGCCCGGAGATAAAGTGACGGTCGAAATGTCGCCATACGACCTCACGAAGGGCCGCATAACATGGCGTTCCAAGTAAGATCAAGGAGGGTATTCTAATATGAAAGTCAGACCTTCTGTCAAAAAAATTTGCGAAAAATGCAAAATAATCAAGCGCAAGGGAAAAGTAATGGTCATCTGTGAAAATCCCAAGCACAAGCAGCGTCAGGGTTAATCCCGGCGAAAACCAAGTTAATTTGGAGGTGCAACTGACAAATGGCGCGTATTTCAGGTGTTGACCTGCCGAGAGAAAAGAGAATTGAAATCGCTCTTACCTATATCTACGGCATCGGTCGTAAAACAGCAAGCGACATTATTGCAGCAACCGGCGTAGATCCCGACCTTAGAGTTAAGGACATGACCGAGGACGATGTTTCAAAGCTTCGTGAATATATCGATCATAACCTCAAGGTTGAAGGTGATCTTCGCAGAGAAACAGCATTCGACATCAAGAGACTTATAGAAATCGGATGTTACCGTGGCGTTCGTCACCGTAAAGGCCTGCCCGTAAGAGGTCAGCGTTCAAAGACAAACGCACGCACACGCAAGGGTCCCAAGAAGACCATTGCAAACAAGAAGAAGTAAGTCGAGGAGGGATATTATGGCTAAAGCAGCAACCAAAAAGACAACAGGCACCCGCAGACGCCGTGAACGCAAGAATATCGAGCGTGGCGCAGCCCATATCCAATCCACCTTTAACAACACAATTGTTACAATCACCGACACTCAGGGCAATGCAGTTTCATGGGCAAGTGCCGGCGAGATGGGCTTCAGGGGTTCAAAGAAATCAACTCCCTTCGCAGCTCAGACAGCCGCAGAAACAGCAGCTAAGGCCGCTATCGAGCACGGCATGAAGACTGTTGAGGTCTATGTTAAGGGCCCCGGTCAGGGTCGTGAAGCGGCAATCAGAGCTTTGCAGACAGCAGGTCTGGAGGTTAACATGATTAAGGATGTTACCCCCATTCCTCACAATGGCTGCCGCCCGCCTAAGAGAAGGCGCGTGTAACCAGAATTTTTTGGAGGTGTAACACAATATGGCAAGATATACCGGTGCTGTATGCAAACTGTGCCGCCGTGAAGGCAAGAAGCTTTACCTGAAGGGTGAGCGCTGCTACACAGGCAAGTGCGCAGTTGAGCGCAGAGCATATGCTCCCGGCCAGCACGGCCAGAGCCGCAAGAAGGCAACTGAATACGGTCTTCAGCTTCGTGCAAAGCAGCAGGCTAAGCGTTATTACGGTATTCAGGAGAGCCAGTTCTACAAATATTTCCTTATGGCTGAGCGCAAGCAGGGCGTAACAGGTGAAAACCTGCTTCGTATCTGCGAGAGCAGACTTGACAACGTTGTTTATCTTCTCGGCTGGGCAAATTCCAGAGCAGAAGCAAGACAGCTTGTAACTCACGGCCATTATGAAGTAAACGGCAAGAAGGTTAACATTCCTTCATACCTTATCAAGGCAGGCGATGTAGTCGCCATCAAGAATAAGAGCAAGGAAAGCGAGAAGTTCAAGGCAACTATCGAAGCCAACGCTTCACGCCCCGTTCCTCAGTGGCTTGACCGCAACGATGAAGCTCTTACCGGCAAGGTTCTTGCTCTGCCCACCCGTGAGCAGATCATGGTTCCCGTCGAAGAGCATCTTATCGTCGAGCTCTATTCTAAATAATGCCATCCTGAATTGCCTGCAAAGGCTTTTCAGAGGCATTAGCCCACGGCTTTCGCTGACAACAGCGTTTTTGAATGCATTTTGAGCAGGATATTTCCTGCCTGTTTTAAAGGAGGGTTTTTAATGATTGGTATCGAAAAGCCCAGAATTGATACTGCCGAGATTTCCGACGATGGAAAATACGGGAAATTTGTTGTTGAGCCCCTTGAGAGAGGCTACGGAACAACATTGGGCAACAGCCTGAGAAGAGTTCTTCTTTCTTCACTTCCCGGATATGCGATAACCTCCGTTAAGATCGACGGAATTCTGCATGAATTCAGCACCATCCCCGGCGTCAAAGAGGATGTTACCGAGATTGTTCTCAATCTCAAGAATGTTATCCTCAAGATGCACTGCGATGGCCCCAAAACGATTTATATTGATGCAAACGGTGAAGATGAGATCACAGCCGGCAGCATCAAAACCGATTCTGAGGTTGAAATTCTCAACCCTGAGCTTCACATCGCAACCCTCAATTCCGATGCCCATGTCAGCATGGAGCTGACCTGCGACAAAGGCAGAGGCTATGTTTCCGCAGAGAGAAACAAGCAGATGATGCAGCCCATTATCGGCGTTATTGCAATTGATTCAATCTATACACCCGTATTAAAGGTTAACTACACAGTTGAAAACACCCGTGTCGGCCAGATTACAGACTATGACAAGCTGACTCTTGAGGTTTGGACAAACGGAACCATCAATGCGATGGAGGCCGTTTCTCTCGGAGCCAAGATCCTCAACGAGCATCTCAACCTCTTCGGTGACCTCTCAGGCGAGGCATACGACACAGAGGTTATGGTTGTCAAGAGCGACAACGGCAAAGAAAAAGTGCTGGAGATGACCATTGAGGAACTTGACCTTTCTGTTCGTTCCTTTAACTGCTTGAAGAGAGCGCAGATTAATACGGTTGAAGATTTGACCAACAGAACCGAGGAAGATATGATGAAAGTTCGTAACCTCGGCAGAAAATCCCTTGATGAGGTTGTTGAGAAGCTCAGATCTCTCGGCTTTGACCTTCGCAGGGATGAGGACTAAACGGTAAAGGAGTGTGAACTTATGCCCGGTACCAGAAAGCTTGGCCGCACATCAGACCATCGCAAGGCGATGCTCAGAGGCCTTGTCACTTATCTTTTGGAAAACGGCAGAATTGAGACCACCGTTACAAGGGCTCAGGAAGTTCGTGCAATGGCTGAAAAAATGATCACCATTGCTAAGGACGATTCTCTTGCTTCAAAGCGTAAAGTTTTGGCTTATGTCACAAAAGAGGACGTAGTCAAGAAGCTTTTTGACGAGATTGCCCCCAAATATAAAGAAGTTAACGGCGGTTACTGCCGCATAATCAAGACCGGCCCCCGCAGAGGCGATGCTGCTGAAATGTGCATCATCGAGCTGGTTTGATTAATCAGATTTACAGTTAAAAAAGACGGCTTGTATCGGGATTCAACTCGACGCAAGCCGTTTTTACTTTTAATTTTTGAAGTTTTACTGTCTGTTGGCTTCGGGAATAACGAGAAAATCCATGGCGTCCTCGTTGTTGATAAGGCGGCATATGATGTCGGATATTTCTTCAACGGATTCAACCATGCCGTTGTCAAACCACATTCTGAAAACCGCAAGAATCGCTCCAACATAATAATGAACCGCATACCGTCCGGAGCGGGAGGAGCCCGCAACGGGGAAATAGTTATAAACTCTTTCTCCGAGCATGTCGGTCAGCAAGTGAGAAAGCCCTGCGTCATAAACCGCCATGATAACATCGGCGTTTTGCTGAAAAAATCCGGAAACATAAATTATGATTCCTCTGAGATCCTTTGCCTTTTCGCCGTGCAGTTCGTTGAGCAGCCGCTTTTCCTGGTCTACAAGATGATTGATTAAAATATCGTCTTTCGACTTATAATTACGGTAGTAAGCCATTCTTGATACTCCGGCAAGGTTGGTTATGTCGGTTATCGAAATTGATGAATAGCTTTTAACCTTCATCAGCCTGAGCAGGGCGGTGACAATGCACTCTTTTGTTAAAATATTAGCTTCATTAACTCTTTCCACGAAAACAAAATCCCCCAATCTGTAACACTTAATAATATAATGCTCTTTTGTTGATGATTTGTTCATAAACTAATGTTACACTTGTAACCGTTACAAGTGTAACATTTGAAATATGCTTTGTCAAGGGGTAATTTTAATGTTAAAGCTTATAGACATCGTAAAAGAATACCCTACGGGTGATTCAACCGTTACGGCTCTGAAAGGAGTCAGTATTGAATTCAGAAAGAATGAATTTGTTTCGATTCTCGGTCATTCCGGCTGCGGCAAAACCACGCTTCTTAATATTATCGGCGGACTTGACCAGTATACAACGGGCGATTTGATTATTAACGGTAAATCAACCAAGGATTTTAATGACAGCGATTGGGATATCTACCGCAACAACTCAATCGGCTTTGTATTTCAGCAGTATAATCTGATACCCCATCAGAGCGTGCTGTCGAATGTTGAGCTTGCCTTGACTCTTTCAGGCGTTTCAAAGAGCGAAAGAAAAGAGAGAGCAAAGGCGGCGCTTGAAAAGGTCGGTTTGGGAGACCAATTTGACAAAAAGCCCAATCAAATGTCGGGTGGTCAGATGCAGAGGGTTGCAATTGCAAGAGCATTGGTTAACAACCCCGATATTCTGCTTGCCGATGAGCCGACGGGCGCTCTCGATTCCGAAACGAGCATTCAGGTTATGGAACTTCTCAAGGATATTTCAAAAGAAAAGCTCGTTATCATGGTAACTCATAACCCCGAGCTTGCCGAACAGTATTCAACAAGAATAGTTCGCCTTGTTGACGGAAAGCTTGTTTCAGATTCCGACCCGTATGTCAGCGGAGAAGAACCGGAAAAGGTTGAAAAAACCAAGGCTGAAAAGAAAAGCGAGAAAAAGGCAACGAAAAAGCAGAGCAGAAAAACATCAATGTCTTTTGCCACCGCTCTTTCGCTTTCCATGAATAATCTTCTGACAAAGAAGATGAGAACCTTCCTGACCTCCTTTGCAGGCAGTATCGGCATCATCGGAATTGCGCTGATTCTTGCTCTTTCGAGCGGCTTCCAGGCTTATATTGATTCAATTCAGCAGGAGACGCTGACATCTTATCCGATTATGATTGAAACGACTGCAATGGATATGAATTCCATGTTCGGCACGGTTCAGGATACCGCAAAGGGCGAAATAACCCACGGAACGGATAAGGTTTATTCCAACACGATGGCGGCAAGCATGATGGAATCGCTGACTTCCGAGATTTGGTCAAATAATCTTGAAGAATTCAGGAAATACCTTGAGAGCGATGAATGCACGATAAAGGATTATTCGAGCAGTATCAAGTATTCCTACGGCGGCAAGCTGAATATTTTCTCTGCCGACACCTCAAACGGAGTTAATCAGGTTTATCCCAGCCCGATGATTTCGCTCATGGAATCAATGATGAGCGGCGCAAGCATCGGAGGCTTTACAATCGATTCGTCAATGATGTCATCTTTCCAGACTCAGATGAATTCATGGCAGGAGCTTATCGACAATCAGGAGCTGCTCGACGAGCAGTATGATATCGTCAAGGGAACATGGCCGCAGAATTACAATGAGGTTGTTCTTATAATCGATAAAAATAACGAAATCAGCGACCTTGCGATTCAGGGTCTCGGACTTTCAACCGCTTCCGACATGATGCAGGCATTCATGGCGGCTCAAAGCGGCGAAAAATATGAACCGAAGAAATACGAAATTGAATATGACGACATAATCGGAAAAACCTTCAAGATTGTTCTTGAACCCGATTATTACAGCTATAACGAAGAAACAAAAACATGGGATGACCGCCACGGCGATGAAGAATATGTTAAAAGCCTTGTTGAAAACGGCAATGATATTAAGATCGTCGGCATTGTTAAGCCCGCCGACAATTCAATAATGGTTGCCACAACGGGCGCAATCGGTTACACGGCGGCTCTGAACGAATATGTGATTAACGCTACAAACGAATGTGAGATAGTTAAACAGCAGAAAGCCGATCCCAAAACCGATGTTTTCACGGGCATTCCGTTCAAGACAGATGATAACACGGCAACAGCGTCTGCCGCTCCCTCGGCTTCGGGAGTATCGCTTGACCCGCAGATAAGCGACGGCAAGGCGATA
Source organism: Acutalibacteraceae bacterium (assembly GCA_051881575.1). Taxonomy (GTDB): domain Bacteria; phylum Bacillota; class Clostridia; order Oscillospirales; family Acutalibacteraceae; genus CAG-177. The sequence goes on from JBJEQD010000056.1 coordinate 14,592, forward strand.
TCGGAAGCTCCGCTTGCGTCAACGATGAAATTCAGCGGCACAGCCCCTGCGGCAACGCCGGTTGAAACCAACCCGTCGTTTGATTTCAGCAATATGCCTGAGGTCACGGAAGAAGAAGTTTATGCTTCAATCGATAAGAACTTCAGCGGCGATGAAGCCAAGAAGATGAAGCGAGTTGTTGAGCTGATGCTCAAAACGACCCTTTCAATCAGCGAGAGGCAGGAGCTTATCGGCTATCTCGATGAAATCCTTGCAGGCAGAGAGATTGAGGGCGTTGGTCAGATTTCGGGTCAGCAGGCTCTTACAATGCTTCAGATGATGGATAAATCCACAAAGCTCAAAATGCTTTCGGCAATTATGAGCGGCGAGTTCGGCGGCGTTGACCCCGAACAGCCCTCACAGAATGCAGGCGAGGACACAACAAAGGCGCCCGCAAAGAATCCGTCGGGCGGAACCGACACCCCTGCTCAGGGCGAGACCCCTGCGGTTACGGAGCCTGAGCCGGAACCCGAGCCGGAGCCTGAACCGTTCACGGCAAGCTATGAAGAAGCTCTTTCGCTTCTCGGCGTAGCGGATATCAGCAAGCCCACATCGATATATATTTATCCCAAGGATTTCGAGTCAAAGGACATGATTTCAGCCGAGATTCAGAAATATAACGATGCGGCAAATAATTCGGGCAACGAAAAGAATGCAATCAAATACACCGATTATATCGGCCTGCTTCTTTCATCGGTTTCAACGATAATCGACATCATCTCCTATGTTCTCATAGCGTTTGTTGCGATTTCGCTCGTTGTTTCATCAATAATGATTGGAATTATCACTTATATTTCCGTTCTTGAAAGAACAAAAGAAATCGGTATTCTGCGTGCCATCGGCGCATCGAAGCGTGATATTTCGAGAGTATTCAATGCAGAAACGCTCATTGTGGGCTTTGTTTCGGGCGCTCTCGGCATTCTCTGCACGGTGCTGTTGATAATACCGATAAACATGATTATCGAGCATCTGACAACTTTGCCGAATGTTGCTCAGCTCCCCTTGAACGGTGCGTTGATTCTTGTTGCAATCAGCATGTCGCTGACTTTGATTTCGGGTCTTATCCCCTCAAAGATTGCTTCAAAGAAAGACCCCGTCGAGGCTCTCAGAACAGAATAATCAGTGCGTTGGGATTAAATAATAAATAATAAAGAGAAAAGCCCGCCGGGATTCATTGGAAATCTCGGCGGGCTGTTTGATTTTGATTATGAAAGCTTTTTTATTATCTGATTAATTGTTCCGTTCTTTTCTTCAACGGTCAGAGCTTGGATATATTCCTCGTTTTCCGACTCTGCCTGCCCCGAATAGAGATCCTTGATGCAGGAAGAACGGTAACCTGCATAGACGCTTTCGCCCTTTTCTTTCAGGTTCTCTTTCCACACGGCGAAAACACATTCGTCATAAATGATTATCTGAACCGTGCCGTCCTCCTGATTGCTGACCTTTTCATAAAATCCGTCGGGATAGCCCTCCGAACCCTTTTTCAGAAGCACCGAATCGGAAAGTGAATAACCGGCATTCTGAACGGCGGCTGAAAAATCGTCTGCCGAAGCAAAAGATTCATTGGATAAAGCCTCAAATGCTGAGATAAGGCGGTTTTTATCCGCCTGAGACATCGGCGTTTTGCCGTCTGCCGAGGTGAAATAAGCGCAGACATTGCGGAAGCAGATGTAATTACCGTAAAAATAATCCTGAACAACCTGCTCAGAGGCGGAGTCACCCGTTCCTTTGTCGTAGGTTGCGTTGAAAATGGCTTCGGTATATGCCTGAGATGTCATTATCTTTGTCAGCGTTTGTTTTGAAACGCCTATGCTTTTATAGTGGTTTGCAAATCTCATCCAGAAGTTGTTGACATTTTCCGACACTTCAACCTTTTCGGAGGCGGAAAGCGTCAGCCCCATGTCACGGAATTTCGTGTTTGCCGCAAGGTAGTTTTTGCATTCGTTGACTGCCGATTCTTTCAATTCCTTTTTCTGAGGATTCTCGGGCAAGCCGTAGTCCGCAGGGCGCTGAATGACTCTGTCAAGATAATAGGTGAAGATTTCGCTGTCAATTTCAGTTCCCGAGATGACAAGCGCAGTCTTTTTTGAATTGCCGCAGGAGCAGAAAGAAAATAATATCAAAACGGCAATCAAAAGCGCCGAAAGCTTCTTCATTTTAACCAATCCTTTTCACATGATATTCAGATTATAACATATTTTTTTCGCCATATCAATTATCGGATAAAAATAGTGAGAAAAATTTAAAAAAAATCTTTATTATGTTACAGAAATGATGTATAATTAACATGTATTAATATTTTACGGGGTGAAAGTTATGGAAAAAATAAGACTTATGATTGCCGGTGAGGAATACAATATCGGCACGGATGACGACCTTGATTATGTTGCCAAGCTCGGTGAGGAGCTTGACAAGAAAATCAGCACGCTTCTGCGTGACAATGCAAGAATATCCGTTACTCAGGCGGCAATCGTAACCGCTCTTGAATATGCGGACGCCGCAAAAAAGAGCGAGGTTGTTTCCGAAAACCTGAGAACTCAGATTCAGGAATATCTTGAGGATGCGGCAAGAGCAAGAACCGACGCCGAGATTTCAAAGCGTGAGCTTGAAAGACTGTCAAAGGAGCTTGCCGCCGTTAAAGCCTCAAAATAATGGCGGCGGAAATTTTAGCTCCCGCAGGAAGCTTTGAAGCGCTTCAGGCGGCGGTGCGCTGCGGAGCGAACGCAGTTTATCTCGGCGGCAAAACGCTCAACGCCCGCAGAAATGCTTCAAATTTTTCCCGTGAGGAGCTTGCCGAGGCGGTTGAATACTGCCACGCAAGAAATGTTAAGGTCTATCTGACCGTCAACACCATTGTCGGCGACGGCGAGCTTGAAGCGGCATATGAAGCGGTTAAGGACGCCTGCGAAGCTTCGGTCGATGCGCTCATAATTCAGGATTTGGCGCTTGTCTCAATTGTGCGGCAGGCGGCTCCCGCCATGCCCGTGCACGCCTCAACTCAGATGTCCGTGCAGAGCATCGAGGGCATAAGAATCCTTGAAAAGCTCGGATTTTCAAGAGCGGTTCTGCCCAGAGAGCTTTCTGAAAATGAAATAAAAGCCATTTCGGCTCAAACGGATATGGAGCTTGAATATTTTGTTCATGGAGCGCTGTGCATGTGCGTTTCGGGTCAATGCCTGATGAGCTCGGTCATCGGCGGCAGAAGCGGCAACAGGGGGCTTTGCGCTCAGCCGTGCCGTTTGCCGTTCGGAGTTAACGGAAAGGGCGGGAACAATCTCAGCCTTAAAGATTTGTCTCTTGTTGACGAGCTTGAACGGCTTGAAAATGCGGGAGTTTGCTCTTTCAAAATCGAGGGCAGAATGAAACGCCCCGAATATGTTGCCGCCGCCGTAACGGCTTGCAAAAACAGCATTTCTCATAATCGGGATAAAAAAATTGACGACGGCTTAAAGGCCGTTTTTTCCCGTTCGGGTTTCACCAAAGGCTATTTTGAGGGGAAGCTCGGCAAGGATATGTTCGGCACAAGGCGAAAAGAAGATGTTGTTGAAGCGGCGGGCGCACTCTCCGATCTGCAAAGGCTTTATGACAACGAAAATCCGCTGATTCCCGTGGATTTTTCGCTTGTTTTCAGGCAGGACAAGCCCCTCAGCCTTTCAGCTACGGCTCTCGGAAAAAGCGTCAGAGCGGTAAGCGATATTCAGCCCGAGCCTGCGCTGAATAAACCGCTCGGCCGTGAAGAATTGGCTCAGCGCCTTTCAAAATGCGGCGGAACGCAGTTCTTTGCCCGAAATATCGAAATCGATTTTATGCCGGGGCTTAACGCTTCTGCGGGTGCGCTCAATTCTTTGCGCCGTGAGGCTCTTTCGTTCCTTGAAGCGGAGATAAGCCGCAGAGAAAGGGTTGAGGTTTCGGAGTTCAGACCTGAAAAAACCGCCCACAGCCCGAAGTCTTTCGGACTTCATGCAAGGTTTTTCCGTGAAGAACAGATTCCCGAAAATCTCGGCGGAATATCAAGAGTGATTCTTCCGATTGAAGCGGGCGAAGAAACCGTCAAAAGACTTAATGCGGCGGGGATTGAAACGGCGGTTGAGATTCCGTCGGCGGTGTTCTCCTCTGCGGATAAATATATTGAAAAGCTGAAAATTCTGAAAAATGCCGGTGCAAGTCTTGCATGGATATGCACGCTTGACGGAGCGGGCATTGCCGAAAAAGCGGGTCTCGGCTTTGCGGGCGGCTTCGGAATGAATATTTTCAACAGTCTATCTCTCGGAGAGCTTGACCGTCTCGGAGCAAAAGACTGCTTGCTTTCCTGCGAAATAAACATCGGCGACGCCGCAAGGCTCGGCGGAGATATTCCGAGGGGAGCAATGCTTTACGGGCGGATTCCGCTTATGCTGACAAGGAACTGCCCGATAAAAAATAAACTCACCTGCGCCGAATGCGGCTCAAAAAGCAGGCTTGTTGACCGAATGGGCGTTGAATTTCCCGTGGTCTGCAAAAACGGAGCGAGCGTTATTCTGAATTCACGCCCTCTTTGGCTTGCCGATAAAAAAGACAGCTTCCGTTCGCTTGATTTCGGCTTGCTTTATTTCACCGATGAGAGCAGGGAGCAATGCGGGAGAGTTATATCCGCTTATAATAATAATGAAAAGCCGTCGGGCGATTTCACCAGAGGGCTTTATTTCAAAAATGTTTTATAGAATTGTCAGGAGTGAGGTAACAATGATAAGAATCGGAATTTACGGTTACGGAAATATCGGCAAAGGGGTTGAATGCGCAATCCGCCAGAACCCCGACATGACCCTTGCGGCAATATTCACACGCAGAGACCCGTCTCAGGTCAAAACGGTTTTTGAGGGCGCAGAGGTTGCATCGGTCAACGATGTTGAAAAATTCAAGGATAAAATCGATGTTATGATAATGTGCGGCGGCAGCGCAACGGATCTTCCCGTTCAGACACCCGAAATTGCAAAATATTTCAATGTTATTGACAGCTTTGATACCCACGCAAGGATTGCCGAGCATTATGATAATGTTGACAAGGCGGCAAGAGCGGGCGGAACGACGGCTGTTATCTCGGTCGGCTGGGATCCGGGGCTGTTTTCGCTCAACCACCTTTATGCGGCGTCAATTCTCCCCGACGGCAAGGATTACACCTTCTGGGGCAGAGGAGTCAGCCAGGGTCATTCCGACGCAATCAGACGGGTTGAGGGCGTTGCGGACGCAAGGCAGTACACCGTTCCCGTTCCCGAAGCTCTCGAAGCGGTCAGAAACGGCGAAAATCCCGAGCTGACAACCCGAATGAAGCACACGAGAGAATGCTATGTTGTTGCAAAGCCCGGCGCAGATAAAGCAAAAATCGAGCAGGATATAAAATCCATGCCTAATTATTTTGCGGATTACGATACAACCGTAACCTTTGTTACTCAGGAAGAGCTTGAAGAAAAGCACGGCGGACTGCCGCATCAGGGCTTTGTTATCCGCTCGGGAGTAACGGGCGCAAACGGCGAGCATAAGCACATCATCGAATATTCGCTGAAGCTCGATTCAAACCCCGAGTTCACCTCAAGCGTGTTGCTTGCATACGCAAGAGCGGCATTCAGACTCAATTCCTCGGGCGAAATCGGATGCAAAACCGTTCTTGATATTTCTCCCGCAATGCTTTCGCCGAAAAGCGGAGCGGAGCTTATAGAATATCTGCTTTAATAATGTAATTGTTTTTCTGAAAATAAAATAATTGTATTTAAGCTAATATTTAATAATTCTCGAAAGGATTTGATTCATTTGAAAAAGCTTTTGAGCATTGTTCTAATTATGTCGCTTTTATTCACATCAATTTTTGCCATTTCAGCCAATGCATTAGAAGATGATTTTGAAAGCCAAACTTCTGAAACTGAATTGTCTGAGTGTAAAGGGAAAAAAACAGATGCATTCTTGGAGGAATTCAGTAATTCGACAAACATTACTATAGATATTTATTCTTCAAACTCAAAATGGATGAATGGACTTAATTTCGATAGTATTAAAATCAGCAGTAAAGACGATAAACTGTTTATTTCTTTTAACGGTAAACTGACAATGTGTACTATTGAAAATGATGGTGAAGCAATTGTTTATTACCCTGTGTGCCCGTTTTTTTATTTCAGAGAAAAAAGTCTTGTAACTCCCAATTCAATGAATTGGTATCTTAGATTGATGGTTTTTTCAAGGACCACTGTATTTAGGAACGAATTCACTTGTTATAACGAGACAATAAATGACATTGAGTATCATGTCGAAGAATGCAGGGTAGAAACAAGTGATTATACTGCTATAAAAAAGTATTATTTCATTGATGATGAAATGGTTAGAATGTCATTTGGGCAAGAAGGTTCACCTGATTCATTTGAGGATTACAGCATAAAAGTGACTTATGATGAAGTTGATGATAGTTGTTTTGAACTCCCGTCAACGGCAATTTTTGATTTAACTTGGCTCTATAAAATATTTTCTTTGTTTTACTATTAAATAATGTATAATATAATTCGTAAAATAGCTTCTTTCGCAACAATAACTATTATTGCAATTCTATTTAGTTGCCCTGTATATGCTCATCCGGGCAGAACCGACAGCAACGGCGGACATTATGACCTTTCAACAGGAGAGTATCATTATCACACAGGAGAATATGCCGGAAGAAATCAAAGCGGATCAAATAGTGCTAATGACAATGAATACCACTTCTTGACGGAAAATTCAGAAGAAGTCGAATCGTTTTATAATTATGACAAAAAAGAGGGCTTGAAACGATTATGCATCGATACTGCTTATTGTCAATATTATAATAACGGTTTCTCGGATGCACTAAAAGAATATTTAAAAATACATCCGCTTTTTTCACTTGTGGCTAAGAATGATAAAAGAGATATATTATACTGCGATTATCATTTATCTGATAGTGAATATATAAGCAATCAAGAGAATTCTTTCAATGAGTTATATAATAAAAATCATTATTATAGTAATGAAAGTGTTCTTATTAATTCTTTTAATTTGGGATATAACTATTCATATTCAAATGAGAAGTATGATAATGCTCCATCATATTACAAATTTTCAACTGAATCAAAGGGAGCAAGAGAAAAAGGATATGATGATGGTTATAATCGTTTTTTTGATGGCAATTTATATGCATATAAGGAAAACTATCCGATTGAATCTTTTTTCACAACACTCTCAATCAATGCGATTATTTGTATTTCAATTACCATAATTATCGTTGCTTTGATAATTGCCCTAACAATTATGAAGCGACGTAAAAACAACAGAAGAGAATACTTAAGTGACGAAGTGGATGTAAAAAAAGATATTAATGTTGAGAAAGCTAAAGAATCGGAAATAGAAGCAAGAAATACGATACCTTTGAAATCTGATGATTTTTCTCAGATTTCAACTAAAAATGTCTCTTTACTCCCAAAGTTTGAACCTGATTGCAAAGGGAATAACAGGCATATTGATTTTATTGTGGGAAAAGATATTTCTGAGGGAATATATTATTTTTCGCCAAAAGAATACTATAAGCCTGCTTTCTTTAAGTCCGGTGGTAATTGTACTAATATTACTCATAAAAGGCAAAGATTCTTTTTAACTAAGGGAGAAGAAATACAGCTTGTTAATTGCTTTTTCGAATCGGAAGAATAATTAATAAGTAATAAGCTCCGCAATTAACTATTTATAAGAAAATAAAATAACTAAAATCATAAAAAAGGGCTTGACTGCCGGGGGTAAATGTGATAATATAGTTTTACCTCTGCAAGAGGGTTCTTTTTTTGCACCCAAAAATCAATGAACGCAGAGGGAGGCCTGAGCTCTGCCCTTAGGTTGCCTGATAGACCTGCAGCAGGGCTAAATATTCCGAAAATGGAGGTGCCGCACATGGCTGCTAACGGTAAAAGAGTTAAAATTACACTTTCTTGCACCGAATGCAAACAGCGCAATTATAACACAATGAAAAACAAGCAGAACACACCGGACAGGTTGGAGATGAACAAGTACTGCCGTTTCTGCAGGAAGCATACTCTCCACAAAGAATCAAAATAAGCGGGAGGATATAACCTATGGCTAAAAAGGATATTTCCCAAGCAGCAGAAAAGGTTGCCGCCGCCGACAAGAAAAAGGACAAGAAGCCTGCTAACCCTAACGGAAACTTTTTCGTAAGAGCCGGCAAGGCAATCAAGAAGTTCTGCAAGGATATCAAGGGCGAAATCAAAAAGATTGTCTGGCCCGATGCAAAAACAGTTCTTAAATCAACAGCTGTTGTTCTTGCCGCAGTTGCAATCTGCGGAGTAGCGATTTACGGCGTTGACTGGCTCCTTTCTCAGGGTCTTTCACTTCTCGAGAGAGCAGCTCAGAGCATCGGCGAATCAGCTTCATCCGACACGGCAACAACAACCGCCGCCGCTCAGGGGCTTATTTCGCTCGCAAACAACTTTATCGGCTAATACGGAGGGAATCAGATGTCAGCAGACACAAGATGGTATGTAGTTCATACCTACTCCGGTTACGAAAACAAGGTTGCGACTAACATCGAAAAGATGGTCGAAAACCGTAAAATGCAGGATCAGATTCTTGAAGTCAAGATTCCGACGGAGATTGTTACCGACGCTGAGAAGAAAAAAGAGGTTGAGCGCAAGCTTTTCCCCGGTTATGTTCTCGTTAAGGTAGCCGTTTCTCCCGACAGAGACAACCGCCCCGCAATGAGCGACGAAACATGGCTGCTCATTCGCAACACAAGAGGCGTTACGGGCTTTGTCGGCCCCGAAAACAAAGCAATTCCTCTTACCGACGAAGAAGTTATCAGGCTCGGAGTCGAAAAGAGAAGCGTTGAGGTTTCATATAAGGTTGGCGACACGGTCAACATCATCGATGAAATTTTCGACGGGTTTACGGGCGTTGTTGAAAGCATTGACACCGAAAATAACACGGTTAAGGTTTCAGTTTCTGCTCTCTTTGGCAAACAGACAACGGTTGAGCTTGAGCTTGATCAGGTTGAGCTTGCCGAATAATCACGGTAATTTGAGGGTTAATCCCTTTCAAATTTAGCGCTCTGACGGGCGCAGTCCTGCCTCGACGGACAGGGCTTCGTGGGAGGAGCTGAAAAGGCTCCGCAATTTACCACAAATAATGGAGGTTTATTAATTATGGCACAGAAAGTTGTCGGCTTAATTAAGTTACAGATTCCTGCAGGCAAGGCCACTCCGGCTCCCCCTGTAGGTCCGGCTCTCGGTCAGCACGGCGTTAACATCATGTCCTTCACAAAGGAATTCAATGAGCGCACAAAGAACGACATGGGTCTTATTATCCCTGTTGTTATCACGGTTTATGCTGACCGCACATTCAGCTTTATAACCAAGACACCGCCTGCTGCTGTCCTCATCAAGAAGGCTTGCGGCATTGAAAGCGGTTCGGGCGTTCCCAACAAGACCAAGGTTGCAACAATCACAACAGAGCAGATCCGCAAGATTGCCGAGCAGAAGATGCCCGACCTCAACGCTGCTTCGGTTGAAGCCGCTATGAGCATGATCGCCGGCACGGCTCGCAGCATGGGCGTTACCGTAGCTGATTGATGCATAGGCAGAAATAATTCGAGTCATTCTGCCTGAAGTGGGAGGAATAATCCGATTAACCACATAATTGGGAGGAATTAATTAACATGAAACACGGAAAGAAATATATCGAGAGCGCAAAGCTTGTTGATAAAGCCGCTCTCTATGACACCAACGGCGCTCTTGAGCTTGCCGTTAAAACCGCAAGCGCAAAGTTTGACGAGACAGTAGAAGTTCACATCCGTCTGGGCGTTGACTCCCGCCATGCTGACCAGCAGGTCAGAGGCGCAGTCGTTCTCCCCAACGGCACAGGTAAGACTGTCAGAGTTGCTGTTTTTGCCAAGGGCGCAGATGCTGACGCAGCTGTTGCAGCCGGCGCAGAGGTTGTCGGCGCAGAAGACCTTGTTGCAAGAATCCAGGGCGAAGGCTTTATGGATTTCGATGTTGCTATCGCAGCACCCAACATGATGGGTCTTGTTGGCCGTCTCGGTAAGGTCCTCGGTCCCCGTGGACTTATGCCCAGCCCCAAGGCAGGCACGGTTACACCCGATGTTGCAAAGGCTGTTACCGAAGCTAAGGCAGGTAAGATCGAGTACCGTCTTGACAAAACAAACATCATTCACTGCCCCATCGGCAAGGTTTCCTTCGGCGCAGAGAAGCTCGCTGAGAACTTCAACACTCTGCTTGACGCCGTTATCAAGGCAAAGCCCGCCGCAACCAAGGGTCAGTATATCCGCTCCTGCGTTCTCGCAACAACCATGGGCCCCGGCATCAAGGTTAACCCCAACAAGATCGGCGGCACTGAGGCATAAAAAACTCTTGACAAACACACATTGATGTGCTATCATATCTAAGCTGTTCTTTTTAAGACAGCAGGTGCTTTTCGCATAATGGTTATCAGACCGCCTGCCGAGAGAGGAAGCATACAGGATTTTTTCGGGAGCCGAACGGCTTTCGGTCAAAAAGTATGTTACACCCTTTCTGCGGTTTGCGGAAAGGGTTTTTTGTTTGCATTTAATCCATATGGAGGTGAAAATATATGCCAAGCGCACTTGTTTTAGAGCAAAAGAAACAAATCGTTGCAGATCTTACCGAGAAGCTTCAGAATTCGGTTGCAGGCGTTGTTGTTGACTATAAGGGCATCAATGTTGCAGACGATACCAAGCTCAGAAAAGAGCTTCGTGAAGCAGGCGTTAAGTATTCTGTTGTTAAGAACACACTTCTCAGCCTTGCTGCTAAGAATGTTGGTCTTGACGATATCTGCGGAGTTCTTGAGGGAACAACCGCTATTGCAATCAGCCCCGAGGATCACACCGCTGCTGCAAGAATCCTTTCAAAGTTTGCTGAAACTCATAAGGATTTCACCGTAAAGAGCGGTTATCTTGACGGCGCTGTTATTGACAACGCAACTATCGACGCTCTTGCAAAGCTGCCCACAAGAGAAGTTCTTCTTGCAACAGTTTGCAATGCGTTCAACGCACCCATCGCATCCTTCGCCCGTGCTATTCAGGCTATTGTTGACAAGAGCGGCGAAGCTGCTCCCGCCGAAGCACCCGCAGAGGCTTAATCAAATTTTAATTTAAAAAATTCTAACAAATTGGAGGAAAATAAAATGGCATCAGAGAAAATTGCTGCTATGATTGAAGAAATCAAAGGTCTTACCGTTCTTGAGCTTTCAGAGCTCGTTCACGCTGTAGAGGAAGAGTTCGGCGTTTCAGCCGCTGCTGCTGTAGCTGTTGCTGCTCCCGCAGATGCAGGCGCTGCCGCTGCTGAGGAGAAGACAGAGTTTGATGTTGTTCTCGCTGAAGTTGGCGCAGAGAAGATCAAGGTTATCAAGGCTGTTCGTGAGATCACCGGTCTCGGCCTTGCAGAGGCTAAGGCTCTTGTTGACGGCGCTCCCAAGGCTCTCAAGGAAGGCGTTTCCAAGGAAGACGCTGAAGCTGCTAAGGCTAAGCTTGAAGAAGTCGGCGCTAAGGTTGAGCTTAAATAATTTAAGAACAAACAAAGAAACCGCTCCGTTTCGGGGCGGTTTTTGTTATATGCGGGATTTGGTTGATTGATAATAATCCTTAATCACAGGCGTTCCGCATTCACGGCAAAACTTATCGCCCTTTATCAATTTCTCGCCGCATTCTGTGCAGAAGTTCTGCACTTTCTGCTCCTGAGGATTTGATTTTTCTTCTATGATAAAACTATAGGTAATCGGAAAAGGCGAATCGTAAACCTGCTGTTTTGCGTAAACGGAGAATTCCTCGCCGTATTTCACCGTTACGAGTTGTTCAGTCTCTGCTGTCACCAGCGTGTCCTCGCCTTCGGAGTATGTTTCCTGATGCAGTATGGAAACCACTACCGAGTCTTCGCCGAGTTCCTTTATTCGTAAAAGCCTTTCCGAGGGTTTGGACGGAGAATTGGAAAACTTCCTTCGGGTGATTGGTTTTGTGAAATCCCTTGCGGCAGGCAGCACTTTAAATCGGAAGCCTTTATCAAGAATTATATCTCCTTCTTTGATAACAAATTCAAGACCGTCATTTTCCTTGTTTTCGGAACGGAGATCTACCGGTTTCAAAATATATGTCGGATTCATAACTCCTCCTGCGTAATACCCGCTTTCACGGACGATTAATTATTCTCTCACTATATTATCGAATATTTTGTTATACAGCTTGATAATATTCCCGATAAGAACTGCGGCGATGACGCTTCCCTCACGCACACCCTGCAGCTTGCCCGTGAACACCAAACTTATAACTCCCGCTAAAATGATATAAAGCACATCGAAAAAAATCTTCACATTTTCATACCGTTTTCCCGTTGTTAGGCTGATAGCCCGATTCATGGCTTCGCCGGGTAGCATAGCCACACCGCCTTTATACTGTATCCAGATGCCAAGTGCCAAAACAACACAGCCCACGAGCATCCATGCAAACTTTTCCGCATAAGAACCCGGCTGAATTCCGCTGAGCAATTTGCATGAAAAGTCCGTCATATACCCGTAAACAAAAGCCAGAACAGTCTGAATAATGATTTCCGCCGGTTTACATTTGCGGCGCAGCAAAACCACCTGAACCATAATCTGTATAAGGCTCAGTATATTGAGCCACCAGCCGAAGGTCAGGGCATGATTCACTATCGATACCGAATACGGCACCGAAGCAACCGGGGATGTTCCGAGCCCGGCTTTTGTTGAAAATGCGACACCTAAAGAGGCAATAAAAAGCCCGATCAGAAACAATCCGTATCGCTTGATTTGACTTTTAATATTCATCTTCCGCAACATCCTTCTCGCTGAATCTTTTTTTCAACCCGTTAAAATTAAATCAGTTGAACGGTTATGATTCCAAAACTGCTTCATATCCGTTTGTCTTATCTCCGCTGATTGTAATATTGTAAGAATTGCCGAAATTTGCTTTTAAATCAATTGCTTCCAAAGGTTTGGTATATTCTGCCGGATATATGTTCTCATAATTCGGGTCAACATATTCCGTTATGATTTCAAATTGAATAGACATATTTTCGATATTTTCCTGATTATCAAAATCTTGTTTGCTCAGAGTATAGGTAATCATTTCACCGTGCTTTAACAGCGATTTATCCGCATTGGATACGCCGCCGCTGAAGCTTGAACCGTTTGCCTCATAATTAACGATAAGCAAACCGATGTCTTCTTTGATATCTAATTTTATTTGCAGCGCTATTTCATCATCGGCAACTTTTGCGGGTCCATAACATCCGTACAGAGCAAAAACAAGAGCAAAAGCAAGCACCGTAGCAATCATTTTTACGAATTTTTCTTTAATCATAATTTTCTCCATATTATAAAGTCGGTTTTTGCCTGAAAGCACCCGAAAAAGCACAAAGTCCTCGTAGGGAACGCTGTCCCCAGCGTTCCAAAAATCAATAATAATTCATTTTATCTGCACCTTACCAATCCTCAGCCCTACGGGCAGCTCCTTTGCCAAAGGAGCCCATGCAATAGGTTGCTGTATAGTTGGCCTCCTTTGAAAAGGAGGTGGATTTTGCGAAGCAAAAGACGGAGGATTGATAAAAACGGGTAAATGACGGTGCCCTTAAACTCACAATAGCATGAAAATCCGTAGGGTTCGGCGTTCCCGACGAACCAATTCGCCGCAGGCGAATAATGAAACACAGTTCGTTTGGACGATGTGGGCATCGTCCACTACAAAATGAAAAGCAATTCGTAGGGACAACCCTTGCGGTTGTCCGTGAAAACGCATCAAATCCAACGGAACGCCGAGGACGGCGTTCCCTACTGATGCTTGCGTATTTTTTGTTGCGCTGATTAATCCGTTAACTTATCACAAAATTGGAATTTATCTTGTTCTCAATTCATCTGCAGGTCGGTTGGATGATCTGCAATCAGTTCAATATGACCACATCCAGGGCATACATAGCAGGACACGGTGCTTCTTTTTTCACTTTCAAAAATGCCCTTTTTCTTGTTCACAAGCAATATTTCGACAAACTGTGCCCCCACCATTTTTGCCTTAAACATTTCTGCATGACACCTTTCGCACTTCATTATTTCAACCTCCAAAAATTCTGTTTTTTCGTTAAATCATTATCACGCTGTAAAAGTAGGGCGGATTGACCACAAGCCGCCGTGGATGTAATCTGTTTTTAAAAGCAAAACAGTTTTATGCTTTCTTTCGTGTCAAGAAAAAAGCCTGGTAAATTGTCTGTTTCGGCCTTCTCCTTGAGGAGAAGGTGCCGAGGAACGAGGCGGATGAGGTATCAAACCAAATCGGATTTTATATCATATGATTTTGCGTTTCGTATTTTAATAATTCTTCATTAACAATCCATTCTTTTTTATCGCTCCAAAGATGAGGAACAACTTCCACAACAGCATCCGTATTCAGGAGTCCATAAATATGCGGATATGCCACTCCGCAATTTCTTAAATCTTCCCAGATGACTTTATTTTCTAATTTATCGGTATCAATGACCAATAATACCAAATTATCGGTTTCGTCTTTAAAGTTAGGTGCTACCCATTGATATGTCGTTATTTCAGAACAATGGATAAAGCCAAATCTTTTCAGAGAATCTTCTCCGTAATACTTTTGACTTTTATAATCGTTCCAGACTTCCTCTTTTAATGAATGTATAATATACATAACTAATTCTCCCACGATTTTTTAATTACAATCTTATCAAATCCCGCTTTTCCGTTCAAATCTCAGAAATCCAACATCTCAGCCCGGCATTATTCCTCCGGCATTGAGATGCAGAATCTGACTTCTTTCCAAGAAAATTCATGTGAATATGTTCCGCTGAGCGAGGGGTTCAGGCGATTTTTGGGGGTGTAGAAAACAAAGCCTTTTTCGGTCAGATAGAAGCCCTCGGAGCTGAAAATCTCATCAAACCGTTCAAACGCCGTTTCGTCAATCGCCGTTGCGGTATCTTCAAAATCCTTTCTGACGGCGGAAATCAAAATATCATTAAGAAAAACTTCATAGCCCGATTCGGGGTTGTCCGTGTCCATAATAAAGTCAAATATGGTGCAGACCTGCCCACGCTTTATGTCAAAGCATCTGCTGCTCCAGACGGGCTCGCCTGCTTCTCCGCCGATTGAAAAATATTCTTTCATCAAAAAGCAGATATAGCGGCTGTCGGCATAGGTGGTTTCAAATGTGATTTTCTTTGACCAGGGTGTATCCGAGCCTGATGAAGCCATGAACTTTTCTGCGTTTTCAATGTTGCTTTCGGCAAAATCGCAGGCATCGTCAAACATTTCAAGAGACAGAGCGTTTATGTATTTCATAACCGATTCGTCGCAGTTGCCCGTGATCTGAGGAACTTCAACATCAACGGTGATAACCGTCTTGCCCTCATCATTTTTGAATTCCTTTGAGTGGCTCTGCTTTTCAATAACGGGCGGAGGAACCGTGGTTTCGGTTGTTGTCAGGTTGTCGTCGGTAACCTTTTTACCGCATGCGGCAAAGGAAAACAGCAGGGCAAAAATCAGCAGAATGCTTACGGCTTTTTTCATTTTTTATTACCATTCCTTTCAAAACAGGAAAAATTTTTTATCATTAAATTTATTCTATCAGTAATTCGGCGCACAATCAAGAGCTTATTTATTAATTTTTGGGGCATTGCATTTTTGAGGAAAATGATATATGATGATAACAAGAAAAACGCCGTTTTGTCGGCGGCGTTACGAAAAGGGGAATATTCCTTGAAAAATATTTTAAATGCACAATGGATAAAAAGCCCGAAAATCGCCCTTGACCGTGAAATCTGTTTCTCGGCGGAGTTTGATGCTGAAAAGCCGATTGAGCAGGCTGAGCTTGAAGTGACTGCGCTCGGCGTCTATAAGGCGGAAATAAACGGCAAGAGAGTCGGCGATTATATCCTTGCGCCCGGTTATACCTCATACAGTCATTGCTTGCAGGTTGAAACCTACGATGTTGCCGAAATGCTTGATAAGAAGAATAAAATCACGGTGTACGTTGCTCCCGGCTGGAAAGCTCACGGATTTTTCAACAGGGTTGAGGAAAGCTTTCTCGGCTATAAGGAGACCGCCGCAATCTGTGCCCTGACGGTGAAATTTGCCGACGGCGAAACACGAATCATAACCTCGGGCGGCAATTGGAAATGCGAAAACGGAAAAACAATCTATTCGGATATATATAACGGCTATGTTTATGACCCGTCATATGCAGACCCCGAGCCGGGCAGAGCAGAGGTATTCCCATGCGGCAAATCGGCGCTCAAAGACAGGCTCGGTGAAAAAGTTATTGAGCATGAACGCCTCCCCGCAAAGGAAATAATCATAACTCCAAAAGGAGAGACCGTCATTGATTTCGGTCAGAATCTGACGGGCTATGTTGAGTTCAGAATAAAAGGTCAAAAGGGTGAGCGTGCGGTTATCAGCCACGGCGAAACGCTTGACGGCGACGGCAATTTTTACAATGCGAACTATCGATCCGCAAAGGCGCAGGCTGTTTTTCTCTGCGACGGAGAAGAGCATTGCATCAAGCCCGATTACACCTTTTTCGGCTTCAGATACATAAAGCTTGACGGCTTCAGCGACGAAATCAAGAAAGAGAATTTCACGGCGGTTGTCGTTCATTCCGATATAAAACGCACGGGCAATTTTGAATGCTCCGACGAGAGAGTCAACAAGCTGTTTTCAAATATCATATGGAGCCAAAAGGATAACTTCCTTGATATTCCGACGGATTGCCCGCAGAGAGACGAACGCCTCGGCTGGACGGGCGATGCTCAGGTTTTTGCAAAAACGGCGTCATATAATTTCGATGTTGAAAGATTTTTCACAAAATGGCTTGCCGATCTGAGAGCGGATCAGAACCCGTGGGGCTCCGTTCCTGCGGTTATACCTTCAAATAACAGGTGGGACAGCACCTCGTCAGCCGCATGGGGCGACGCAGCAACCATTTGCCCGTGGCAGATGTATCTGACCTACGGCAACAAGAAATTTCTTGAGGATTCCCTTGAATCCATGAAGAAATATATTTCTTTCATCGAAATCTACAGCCGCAACGGGCTTTGGTCGGAGTCGGGTCACTTCGGCGATTGGCTGAATCTTGACGCAAGCACCGATAAGGACTGCTCGCTCGGCACGGATAAAACCTTGATAGCGACCGCATATTATATCTATTCAACAGGGCTTCTTTCAAAGGCAATGGAAATCTGCGGCGAGGACAATTCGGATTATCTGCGCCGCAGGGAATATTCAATTTCCGCTTTCAGAAATAAATTTATGAAAAACGGCAGAATAATTCCCGAATACGCAACTCAGACCGCCTGCGTGCTTGCCGTATATTTCGGAATCAGCGACGATATTCCCGAAACGGCAAAACAGCTCAACGAGCTTGTTACGGAATGCGGACATCTGAAAACGGGCTTTGTCGGAACGCCCTATCTGCTCCATGCTCTGAGCGAAAACGGCTATGTCAAGACCGCCTATGACCTGCTTCTGAGGGAAGAATATCCCTCATGGCTGTTTTCCGTCAAGATGGGCGCAACAACCGTCTGGGAGCATTGGGACGGTATGCGTGAGGACGGAACGATGTGGAGCACGAGCATGAATTCGTTCAATCATTATGCCTACGGAAGCGTTGCCGATTGGCTTTACGGCAAGGCGGCGGGAATCAATACCGACGAGAGCAAGCCTGCGTTCAGGCATATTATATTTGAACCACTCACCGACGGTAGACTCAGCTATGTCAATGCTTCGATTGAAACGAGGAACGGAACGGTCAAATCCGAATGGAAAACCGAAAACGGAATGACAACATATGTATTCACTGTTCCCGACGGCTGCATCGCAACGGTAATCCTCGGAGGAGAAAAAACCGAGGTCGGGTCAGGAGAGCATATTTTCAGCAAATAAAAAAATCAAAAGCCTCAGACAGCAGTTTTGCCGCCTGAGGCTTTTGGTTATTCAAGTTCAAACTGACCGGTATAAAGCTGATAGTATTTGCCTTGCTTTGCAATAAGGTCGTCATGGCTTCCTCTTTCGATAATTTCGCCGTGTTCAAGAACCATGATTGCGTCCGAGTTGCGAACCGTTGAAAGGCGGTGGGCGATAACGAATACCGTTCTGCCCTCCATGAGTTTATCCATGCCTTTCTCAATAAGCCGTTCGGTTCTTGTGTCGATGGAGCTTGTCGCTTCGTCAAGAATGAGAACGGGCGGGTCGGCAACCGCCGCTCTTGCGATTGAAAGAAGCTGGCGCTGACCCTGAGAAAGATTTGCTCCGTCGCCGGTTATCATCGTGTTGTAGCCGTCGGGAAGCCTTGTGATGAACGAATCCGCATTTGCAAGCTTTGCGGCGGCAACAATTTCTTCATCAGTTGCGTCAAGCCTGCCGTAGGCGATGTTGTCACGAACCGTTCCCGTGAACAGGTGAGTATCCTGCAAAACCATAGCCATTGAGCGGCGAAGCTCGGATTTCTTGATTTTCTTGATGTTGATGCCGTCATAGGTTATCTTGCCGTTGTCAACATCATAGAAGCGGTTGATAAGGTTGGTTATCGTGGTTTTGCCTGCGCCCGTTGAGCCGACAAATGCAATTTTCTGCCCCGGCATTGCGTAGAGCGAAACATCTTTCAGAACATCCTTTTTGCCGTCATAGCTGAAAGTTACATCATGGAAGCGGACATCGCCTTTCCATTCGGTGTAGGTGAGCGTTCCGTCATGGTGGGGATGCTTCCATGCCCACATTCCCGTTCTTTCTTCACATTCTGAAATACTGCCGTCTGCATTCTTCTTGGCGTTGACAAGGGTAACATAGCCGTCGTCAGCCTCAACGGGAGTGTCGATTATTTCAAAAATACGCTCAGCGCCCGCAAGGGCAAGAAGAATATTGTTGAACTGCTGTGAAATCTGGGTTATCGGCTGGAAAAACTGCCTTGTATAGTTAAGGAACGAGAAAAGTGTGCCGACCGTTATGGCAAAGAAAGAGCCTTGCGGAACGGCAAGAATCAGCAGAGAGCCGATTGTTGCAACTGCGGCGTAGTTTATGTAAGATAGATTGCCCATTATCGGCATAAGAATGCTTGCGTAGGTGTTGGCGTTGGTTGCGGCGTGGCGAAGCCTTTGATTCAGAGTCTCAAAATCGCTTTTGGTTTTGCCCTCATGGCAGAACACCTTAACGACCTTCTGACCCTCGATATATTCCTCAACATATCCGTTGACCTCGCCGACACATTTCTGCTGTTCACGGAAATATTTTGCGCTTCGTTTGCCGAGAAACTTAATAACCATAAATGCAAAGACGAGCACCAGAACCACAAGCAGGGTAAGAATCGGGCTGAGATAAATCATCATTGCGAATGTGCCGATAACCGTAACGGCGGAGGAAATGAGCTGAATAAAGCTCTGGCTGATACATTCTCTGAGGGTGTCAACATCGTTTGTGAATCGGCTCATCAGCTCGCCGTGAGTGTGAGTGTCGAAAAACTTTATTGACAAATCCTGCAAATGGTTGAACAGGTCACGGCGGATAATGTTCATCGTTTTTTGAGAAACCTGAAGCATTATTCTTGAATAAGCGTATGATGACAAAGCCCCGCAAATATAAATGCAGGCAAGAATAATCAGGATTTTCGCAAGCGGAGCAAGAACCTCAAAGCTAAGCTCGGAGCCGATGAGAGGGATAAGGTAATCATCAGTTATTCCTTTTAGGAAATATGTGCCGATAATGCCTGCAAGTGCGCTGATTGCAACAAAGATGAAAACGACAAACAGAAGACCTTTTGAGGCTTTAAGATAGCCGAAAAGCCGTTTAAAGGTTTGCTTTGTATTTTTGGGCTTTGCGGGGGCTTTGGGTCCTCCCGGACCTCCCGGCCCGCCCGGTCTGTGGGGTCCCGGCATTATGCAACACTTCCTTCCTGCTGTGAATTGTAGACTTCGGTGTAGATTTCGTTGGTTCCGAGCAGTTCCTCATGAGTGCCGACAGCGTTGATTTCGCCGTCGTCAAGAACGATAATACGGTCGGCGTTCTGAACCGAGCTTATTCTCTGAGCAACGATAATCGTGGTAATATCGCCGTGATTGTTTTTAAATCCCTCACGGATTTTTGCGTCCGTTGCGGTGTCAACGGCGCTTGTGCTGTCGTCAAGAATAAGCACCTTCGGGGATTTGAGCAGGGCTCTTGCAATGCAAAGCCTCTGTTTCTGACCGCCCGAAAGGTTAACGCCGCCCTGACCGAGATTGGTTTGGTATCCGTCGGGGAATGAGGTTATGAATTCGTGAGCCTGAGCGATTTTGCAGGCGTTTTCAATTTCCTCCGCCGTGGCGTTTTCGTTGCCCCAGCGCAGGTTATCTTCAATCGTTCCCGAGAACAGCAGGTTGACCTGAAGCACCATTGCAACCGAATCACGCAGATTTTTAAGCGTGTAGTCGGAAACGGGTCTGTCGCCGACCTTGACCGTGCCCTCGGTTGCGTCATAAAGTCTCGGTATGAGCTGAACAAGCGAGGTTTTTGCTGAGCCTGTTGAGCCGATGATTCCGATTGTTTCGCCTGATTTTATGTGAAGATTTATGTTGTTGATAACATTCTTTTTGCCTGTCTTTTTGTATTTGAAGCTGACATTTTCCATGTCGATATCGCCGTTTGCAACGAGCAGGTCGGGTTCGGCTGAGCTGTCGTCAATTTCGGGCACTTCCTTGAGAACCTCGGTAACTCTGTTGAATGAAGCTCTTGACATCGTTGCCATAACGAAAATCATGGAAATCATCATCAGCGACATAAGGATCTGATTGACATAAGAAATAAATGCCGAAAGGTCGCCCGGATCCATCGTGCCGCCGATTACAAGCTTTCCGCCGAACCAGAGCACGGCGATAATGCAGGCGTAAACGGCAAACTGCATCATCGGGTTTGAGAGAATAAGTATTTTTTCGGCGGCAATTGAAGCGTTCATCAGATCGTCGTTGGAAATTTTGAATTTATCTTTTTCATGCTTGGCTCTGACAAACGATTTGATAACCCTCATGCCGACGAGCGTTTCCTGAACGGAGGAGTTCAGAGCGTCGATTTTTGAAAGCATTCTCTTGAATCTCGGCAGAGCAATTGAGCTGACTATTATGACAAATGCCACGATAATCGGAGCCGCAACGCCAAAAACGAGCGACAGCCCTGCGTTGATTCTGTAAGCATAGAAAAAAGCCATGGCAAACATCAGCGGCGCTCTGACAAAGATACGGATTATCATTGTGTACGCCATCTGAATGGTGTTGACATCGGTTGTGATTCTTGTTATCAGCGAAGGAGTGCTGAAGCGGTCAATGTTGGCAAATGAAAAATCCTGAATCTTGTTAAAAACAGCCCGACGGATATTTGAGCCGAAGCCCATGCCCGCCTTTGCGGCAAAACGGGCCGCCCCCGCTCCGCTGATGAGCGAAATGAGAGCCATGCAGACCATTTTCAGCCCTTCGCTGATGATGAATTCCGTTCCTGCGCCTCCGAGAACGCCCTCGTCAACGATTTTTGCCATAGTAAAGGGAATATTAACCTCCATGATTACTTCAACGAAAATCAGCAGGGGAGAGAGGATTGACGCAAGGCGATAGCCCTTTGTTTCCTTAAATAATTCTTTAACCATTTTTATCATCTCCGTTCATATTATTATCGGTTTTTTCAATGAATCTGAGAACCTCACGCTCGCTGATTCCGTCTGCCGAGAGATTGTCGGAAATACGGGCAAGCATTGAGGTCAGAGTTTCGATTTCATCGTCGCTGAAGCCTTCAAACATCATGCCGTCAACCTTGTCGCAGATTTTTCTGCCTGCAAGAAAAACCTCTTTGCCAAGCTCGGTCAGCCTGATTCGGTTGATTCGCCTGTCTTTTTCGTCCTCGGTTCGTTCAATGAAGCCGGCTTTGCTCATTCTTTTAAGGCTTGTGGCAATTGAAGCGGGTGAAACCTCAAGATGTTCCGCAAGCTCTTTCTGCGAGCATTCGCCGTTTTCAAGAAGGTAGCCGAGAATATCCGGCTGACCCCGATAAATGTTCAGGCTGCGAAGCGACAGAGTGATTCTGTATCGGTGCAGCAGAGAAACACGGCGCAGGCTGTGAACCGCATTTCGATATAATTCGTTCATATTGAACACCCTTTTCAAAATTATTAACCGATTAACAGTTAACCGATTAACTATATGTAATTGTAAAACCTCTTGGCCGTGAAGTCAAGAGGTTTAATAACAAAATTTGTAAACAATTTGTGAAGTTGTGGCCGGTTTCAGCGCAGAACCTCTCCGGTTATTGCGTTGATGACATTCTGAAAAACCGCAACATGGGAGTTGGAAATGTATTTATCGAGGTGCATTGAGCCGAAGAACCATCTTCTGAAATGGCAAGCTTCCGAAAGCTCCTCAAGATAGGTGTTAAGCCCCGTTACGCTTGCGGTTTCGCTGTCTTTGAGCTTCAGAAAGCTCTTGATTTTAACGGGAGGCTCATGGGTTATGACATAATCAACCCTGCAATTGAGCTTTTCAAGGTTTGCCGCACCCTCAAGCAGTTCCTCACGGCTCGGGAATTCATATTTTGACCATGCGTTCTCCTCAAACCGAATGTCAATATCGGGGCTTTCTCCGCCGCCCATAGTGAAAAAGGTCATGTTGTCAAGCTTGAAAATCTGACCTCTCATCAGGTGATAGAGATTGCCGCAGATGTTATGAACCTTGCCGCCGTTCCATTGCGTGACGGGGTAGCTGTTGAGAAGCTCGAAATTCTCGTGAGTTCCGTCAATAAAGCAGACGGAGAACTTTTTGCTGCCGAGCTTTTTAAGAGTTTTTTGCTCTATCTTGCTGTTATCCCAGACAAAGCCGAAATCCCCGCAGACGATGAGAATATCGCCTTTTTTCAGGCGCTTTATTGCGGGCGAATCGAATCGGGAGATATCTCCGTGCATATCCCCGGTGATATATACCATTGCAAATGCTCCTTTGACATAATATCATAAATCATATTAAACTATACTCCAAAACGAAGAAAAAATCAAGGCGGAGAATGTGAAATTAAATAAAACTTCTTATAAAGTATTTATTTATTCATTCTTTTATGTTATAATCATAAATACTCGGCTTGCGCCGGGCAAAATGATGTGTTTTACGGTGTGATTAATTTTATGAAAAGGATTTTAAGTATAATTCTGACAGCGGCGGTTCTCTGGGGCATATTCTGCCTGCCCTCAAACGCTGCCTATGACAACGCAATGGAGGGCGAAACCTTCTATTCGGATTG
The DNA here is from genome assembly GCA_051881575.1 of Acutalibacteraceae bacterium. Classification (GTDB taxonomy): domain Bacteria; phylum Bacillota; class Clostridia; order Oscillospirales; family Acutalibacteraceae; genus CAG-177. The sequence goes on from JBJEQD010000056.1 coordinate 37,953, forward strand.
TCTGCTGCTTGTCAGCGCAGATAACGGCGAGGTTATCTTTGAGAAAAATGCACGCAAGCAGACCCACCCTGCGAGCCTGACAAAAGTCATTACCGCCATTGTCGTGCTTGAAAACTGCGAAGATCTTAACACTATGGTTACGGTCAGCGAATCGAACATAAGAGAGCTTGACGGAACGGGCAGTTCACTCGGCGGGCTTAAAAGCGGCGAGCAGTTAAGCGTTTATGATTTGCTCTGCTGTCTGCTCATGCAGAGCGCAAACGAGGCGGCAACAACTCTTGCCGATTTCATTTCAAACGGCGACAGAGAGAAATTTGTTTCAATGATGAACGAGGTTGCAGAAAGGCTCGGTTGCACCAACAGCCATTTTGTCAACCCTCACGGTCTTGACGATGAAAACCAGTATGTAACCGCCGAGGATATGGCAAAGTTCCTGACAAGAGCCATGGAGTTCCCCGCATTCAGCGAGATTGTTGCGAAGTTAAGCTACACCCTGCCGAAAACAAATTTGCAGGAGGAGCGAATAATCAGAACGACCAACAACATGCTCAACAGCGCATATAAAGATTACTACTGCAAGTATGTCAAGGGCGGCAAAACCGGCTCAACCTCGGTTGCAGGGCGGTGCGTTGTTGAATTTGCCTCAAAAGACGGCTACAATTATATCGGCGTTGCGCTCAATTCGGTTTTTGAGGATATTGACAAAGACGGAGTTGAAGAAAACGGCTCTTTCATTGACTGCAAAACCATGTTTGAATGGGCTTTTGAAAACATAGAGCTTGTCGCAATTTCGGACACAAACCGTATAGTTGCTCAGGTTCCGATAAAATACGCAAAATCGACCGATTATTTGACCCTTTCTCCGCAGGAGACGGTTTACAGCCTCGTTCCCGTCGGAACGGATTCGGGCAGTCTGCTTGTTGAGCCGATTGAGGGAACCGTGCCTGAGTCGGTCAAGGCTCCCGTCAAAAAAGGCGATGTTATTTGTAAAGGCAGAGTGCTTTACGCAGGTGAGACCATTAAGGAGATTAACCTTGTTGCAAGCAAGGATGTTCAGCGGAATTTCTTTGCGTTTTTAGGCTCGATTGCAAAATCGCTGTTTTCTTCGTGGCTGTTCAGAATCATAGCTCTTGCGGTTATTATTGTTCTGATTGTTCTTCTCTTAATGCGCCGCAAGAAAGATAAAACAAGACCCATTGAAAACAGAGATTACCGTGTGTTGAATTATAACGACTTTATAAAGCTGAAGAAATAAGGAGCCGTAATGGATAATTTATACAGGGGCGTTTGCCCCGATGAGGACGAAGAAAAGCTTATCGAAATGCTCGACGAGGTGTTTTTTGCCGATGACCCTCCCGAAACAAGAACAAACTTCATGGAGCTGCTTCCGAAGCTTTATAAAAAGCAGTATAATCCTGCCGCATCAAATGTTGTTGTCAAGGAAAACGGCGTTCTGAAAGCGGCTGTCGGCGGCTATGCCTCCGAGGTTTACGCCGCAGGCAGACGGCTCAGAGTTTACGGCATCGGCAATGTTGCCGTTTCAAAGGATTCACGCCGCAAGGGCTATATGATTGACTGCATGAACATGGCTCTTGATATAATGAAAAAAGAGGATTTCGATTATTCTCTGCTTGACGGTCAAAGGCAGAGATACGGTTTTTTCGGCTATGAGCCTGCGGGCTGTGCCTGCAATTTCAGAATAAACACGGGCAATATCCGCCGAATCCTCGGCGCAGACGCAAAATCGCCCTTTACCGCCCGTGAGCTTACGGATCGGGACGGGGAGATTATCAATAAAATCAAGGCTTTCAACGAGTCCCTGCCGTTTCATCCGATCAGAAGCGAAAAGAACTATCTTGATATAATCAGAAGCTGGAGCGGCATTCCTTATGCCGCTTTTGATGGCGAAGAATTCAAAGGCTATTTCGTTGCTCATAAATCCGGCAGTCTGCTTGAAATCAAGGCTCGGGACACCCGGGATTTGCTCGGCATTATCATGTGTGCAATGGATGTTCTCGGCAAAGACAGCGTTTCTTTCACTCTGCCGCAGTTTGATACGCAGGCTTGCGATTACATGGCAAAAATCTGCGACGGAATGTCGCTGTGCAATGTTGAAAAGCTGAATATACTCAATTACGGCAGATTCATTGAGGCGTTTCTTGCCGTCAAGGCTCAGAGAATGAAGCTCTGCCCCGGCAGCATTAAGCTGCTCATTCACGGCTGCAAAAGAGACGAAAACCTGCTTGTTACCGTCAGCGGAAGCGAGGTTTCCGTCACCGAAACCGACGGTGAGCCCGATGTTGAGCTTTCGCATGGCGATGCCGTCAGATTCTTGACGGGTCTTGTCTCGGAGCAGAGATTCAGCCTGCCGTCTTTTGCCCAAAATTGGTTCCCGCTGGATTTTTATTCATACAGTCTCGACAATGTTTAATATTCTGTTTTAACAGTTACAAAATGCCCTTTTTTGTGCCGAATAAAGGAAAAAGAATTATTGACAAGGCATAAATTAAGTGATAATATAATATACATAACAGACAAACAAAGGCGTTTGATTAGTTCAATCGCCTTTGTTTAATTTTGAAGGAGGAAATACTAAATGGATCTCAAAAAAATCATCGACCAAAAGGACAAAGCGGCGCAGTATATGATCAAAGAAATAACTCATATCTGCAAAACCTTTGAAAAGAGAGCTCCCGGCTCAAAGGGCGAGCAGCAGGCATGCGAATACATGGCAGAGGTGCTCAAAAAAGATTGCGGCTGTGATACGGCAACGGTTGAGCCGTTCAAAGAGAATCCCGGCTCATTCTACGGCTGGATTTTCTTCACAATCACCTTTGTGCTTGCAGCCATTGTGCTTTTCTTCTTTGCTCCGATTATTTCCGTAATTCTTATCGTGGCAGGTCTTGCCATCGTTCTTGCTCAGTTCGGATTTTACAAAAAACTGCTTGACCCTCTGTTCAAGGAAAAGACGGGTCACAATGTCACGGCAATCAAAAAATGCACGGGCGAAACAAAGAGAAGAATCGTTTTCAACGGTCATCCCGACGCTGCGTGGGAGTGGCCCGTTAACTACGCTCTCGGCGGTGTAGGCTTTGAAGGTCATGCAATTCTCTGCGGCGTTGGTGCAGTTTATTACATAGTTGTTTCAATTATCTATATGATCAAGAACGGCGTCGGCTTCGGCGTTGCAGATACCTCTGACCCGATTGTCAAAGCGGCTCTTTGGGGCTTGATTTTCGTTCCTTTCCTTATCGGTCTTTATTTTATGGTTAACTACCGCAGAGTTGTTGACGGCGCAAACGATAACCTTTCCGGTTGCTACATGGGCATTTCCGTTCTCAAGGCTCTCAAGGATGAGGGCATTGAGCTTGAAAACACGGAGCTTGCAGTTGTTCTCACAGGTTCAGAGGAAGCGGGTCTCAGAGGCGCAAAGGCATGGTGCGAACAGCATAAGGGCGAATTTGACGATGTTCCGACCTTTATTTTCTCCTATGACACAATCAATGACCCGAAATATCTCATGACCAACTACCGTGACCTTAACGGAACGGTTAAAGCGGATAAGGATGTTTCCGATCTGTTCATGGAAGCCGCACAGGCTGTTAATATCCCCTGCAAAAAGGGTTGGGTTCCCCCGCTCGGCGGCGCAACCGATTCAGCCGCTTTTGCTCAGGCAGGCTTCAGAGCAACCGGCGTAACCGGCCTTAACCACAAGCTTGAAAGCTATTATCACACAAGAAAAGACACCTACACTAACATGAACGCTCAGGGTCTTGCAAACTGCTTTGCCGCAACCGTAAAGGCTCTTGAAATGTTTGACGCAGGAGCAAAACAGTAATATTTACAAAAAGCAGAGTCCAAACAGCAACCCGCTGTTTGGACTCTGTTAATTTTTAAGGTATTGTATCGGGTGTTCCGAAAAAATGCATATCTTTCGGCAATATCCGTAGGGACAGCCCTTGCGGCTGTCCGTGGAAACAGTATTAACCGTCGGCAACACGGTAGGGGCGAACTGCGTTCGCCCGTTTGAAAAAGTGATGAAGTGATGTGTGCCTGCGGCACATGAAGGTAGGGGCGACCCTGCGTGGTCGCCCGTTTTTCGCAAAAATGAAGTTTGCTTCGCAAATTAATGATAGGCTCCGCCTATGACCGATT
>JBJEQD010000057.1:0-9666 GCA_051881575.1 Acutalibacteraceae bacterium
CTGCGTAGCTTTGATTCGGGGCAAAATTCTTTCTGAACCAATTAACCGACAAGCCGCACCCCTGCGTCACTCCCATAACATGCCACATGTTTTCGGCAGCATGGCAGAAAGTGTGGGTTCTTGCCGCTTTGTCATAGACAGGGTTATCAACCGCCGTAAAGACAACACCGCTTGTGCCCAAAGAAATGCTTGTGCATCCCGGTTTAATAACGCCGTTTCCGACTGCCGCCGCTGCTTGGTCGCCTGCGCCCGCAACAACAACGGTATTTTTTGAGAGTCCTGTTTGCTCCACTGTTTCCTCGGTTATTCTTCCGACCGCCTGTGAGCTTTCATAGACCTGCGGAAGCAGTTCTTCGGAAATACCGAATGCGTCAAGGATTTCTTTGCTCCATTTTCTGTTTTTAACATCAAAATATCCTGTTCCGCTTGCGTCCGAAACATCTGTTGAGAACACGCCGGTTAAGCAATAATTAATGTAATCCTTCGGTAAAAGGACTTTTCTTGTTTTTTTGAAAACCTCAGGCTCATTATTCTTAAGCCACAGCAGTTTACTCAATGTAAAAGAAGTGTTCGGAGCGTTCAGGGTCAGATCAATATACCGCTGTTTTCCGATAACATCAATTATCTGATTTACTTCTTTTTCCGTTCTTTGGTCGCACCAGATAATGCTGTCATATAAAACATCGTTATTCTCGTCAAGCACGACAAGACCGTGCATCTGACCCGAAACGCCGATACCCTTTATTTCATCGGGATTAAACTTCTCGGCTGTTTTTTTCAAAGTTTTTATGACGGCATTTTTCCAATCACTCGGTCTCTGCTGTGCCCAGCCGTTATGAGGCTGAATAAGCTCATACTCGCCGCTGTCGGAATAAATCATTTTTCCCGTTTCATCAAATAAAACGGATTTTGCGGCAGATGTTCCGACATCTATTCCGATAAAATAACTCATAAATCTCTACCTGCCATAATTATATACTGATTAACAAGTGCTTCAAGGTATTCCTGCTTTCCGCTTTCGGGGAGCGGTTCTGCGTTCTCAAGAGCGTATTTTTCAAGCTCTTCAAAAGAGGTTGTTTTTTCCGAAATCTTCTTGCCTATGCCCGAATTATACGAGCCGTATCTGTCGGCAATAAAATTATCAATAACACCGTCCGAAATGATTTTATCTGCGGCAATCAGGCCGTAGGCAAAGGAGTCCATACCCGCAATATATGAAAGGAAAATATCCTCTCCCGTATAGCTTGCACGCCTTGCCTTTGCATCAAAATTAAGTCCGCCGTTGGTAAATCCGCCGTTTTTCAGGACCTCATACATGCACATTGTTGTGTTGTATAAATCCGTTGGGAATTGGTCGGTGTCCCAGCCAAGAAGCATATCGCCCTGATTGGCATCTATTGAGCCGAAAACGCCGTTATCCCTTGCAACTCTCAGCTCGTGCTGGAAGGTATGCCCCGCAAGAGTTGCGTGATTTGCTTCAATATTCATCTTGAAATCTTTATCCAAACCGTATTTTCTCAAAAATGCAAGAACTGTTGCAACATCAAAATCATACTGATGCTTTGTCGGCTCTTTCGGCTTGGGTTCAATATAAAAATCGCCTTTAAAGCCGATGCTTCTGCCGTAATCAACCGCCATTCTCATAAGATAAGCCATATTGTCAAGCTCTTTTGCCGTGTCTGTGTTAAGCAAGGTATCATAACCCTCTCTGCCGCCCCAGAAAACATAGCCCATGCCGCCCAATTCCGTTGTTATTTCAATGGCTTTTTTAATCTGAGCCGCCGCATAAGCAAACACATCGGCATTGGGAGAAGTTCCCGCTCCGCACATATATCTCGGATTGTTGAAGCATTTTGCCGTGCCCCAAAGAAGCTTTATGCCCGTTCTTTCCATTTCCGACTTTATAATCGGAACGATTTTGTCAAGATTTAAGTTGGTTTCTTTAAGAGTTGCGCCCTCGGGGGCGATATCACGGTCATGAAAGCAGAAATATTCAATGCCGAGCTTTTCCATAAGCTCAAATGAAGCATAAACCTTGTTTTCGGCAATCTCCATCGGAGTTTTTCCGCCGAAGGTTTTATCCGCCGTTCCCCTGCCGAACATATCCGTTCCGTCGCCGCACATTGTGTGCCAATAGCTCATGGCAAATTTGAGATGCTCGCTCATTTTTTTGCCTGCAACAATCCTGTCTGCATCATAGAACTTGAATGCAAGCGGATTCTTTGAGCCGATGCCTTCAAATTTTATTTTGTCAATACCGTTAAAATACATTATTCTTCCTCCCAAAAATTATTTTCTTCCGATTTCTTCATAAGGTATTTCCTTGAAATCGGGGCATTTTTTTAATATATTACTTTCCGCTTTAAGCCTGTAATCGCCATTGGAAAAATCTTCAAAAGAGCTTTCCGCACTTTTCGGCGTGAATTCTTTATTGCATTCAACAACCGAATATTTTTTGACGGATTTCGCAATATCTCCGACCTTGATTTTATCGGAAATTACAATATTGTTTTTGAGCGTTGAGCCTGACGGATTAACCGCAAATCCCTCGTCATCCTCCCGGGAATAATCCTGATGCATTCGCTCAATCCCCTCATATTTATATCCGATTGAAGCGTTGAATTCCTTGGCTTCGTTCATCACCTGCCACAAACGGCTGTCGGGTTCCTTGCAGTTCTTTGCATACCATCCGTCATTGTGATAGCCTTGATATGCACGGTCATCATAGAGTATACGATTGCCTGAGTTGATAATTAAATTATTTTCAATGCAGTTGTCTCTGCCACCGCCGATAAGAATTGCATAGCCGGGTATATTGATAAGAATATTTCCGTAAGCGGTCTGCCCTGAGGAATTATCATCAAAATAAATCCCATGCGGCGTAAAATCGCCTGAACCAATATCGCTGATGCAGTTATACCGAACGATGTTGCCGTAGGTGCTGAAACTGCAACCGGTATATACCGCTCCTGCATCGGATGACTGCAAGACAACATGGTGAATGTAATTATATTCAATAATATTTTCGTTGCCCGTGTAGAGAATGCCCGCATGAGGAGCATTATATATTTCGTTATGATCGGCCGTATTTCCAATACCGCTTATGTTAACACCTGCGATATATGTTTTTTGAACTTCGCCGAAATCGTGCAGGCTGTTGTTGCTCACCCTATTGCCGCCGTAAACAAATCCGTCTGCATTGCCGCCAGAAAGAATAACCGCATCTTTGCCGACATGAGTAACCTCACAGCTTTCAACAAGATTATTCGTTCCGCTGACAATTATTCCGCATTCGGCCGCATTTTTAACCGTGCAGCCAATCAGCTTGCAATTCTCGCCCGAAAGCGTTACCGCATCGCTTCTTGTTCCCTGCAAGGTCAGGTTGCTGACGGTTATATTTGACGCTCTATCCGTGATATTTATTATGTTTTCGGTGCTTGTTGAAATCTGAATTCTGCTGTCTTTGTTTTCATCCGGAGGATAGATATACAAAATCCCGTTATCACGGTCAATATAATATTCGCCGGGAGCGTCAAGCTCTTCGAGAATGTTGAAAAAGTAATAATATCCGCCTTTTTTAAAGCCGTATTTGCTGCAATATTCGGTCGTTATCGTGCCGTCGCCGTTAATGCTTTTTATCGGCGTTGACATATCCGCCCAATCCCAATAGAAGTAACCGAAAGCCCACAAATCATCGGCAGACTGCCAGCTTTTGATTCTGCCGTATGTTTCGCTGTCCAAGGCAAAAGTGCCGCCTATTTGGTTTCGCCTTTCAAGCCATGTTTTGTCAACGGGAGCGGGAGCGTTCGGCTCATAGCAATCGCCGATATCGCTGACCTCTCCGACGGTTAAATATGAATCGTTGGGATAGCGTGCAAGCATCATTCTTTTATCATTAAAAAACAGCTCGCAGGTATTATCCGTTGCCGTATTGTCATAGTATTCTTCGGTATTAAAAGCACCCGTTGCTTTGATTTTTCCGTAATCGTCTTGAGTCAGACCAAGCTTTTTCAAATCAATCATTCTGACCTTTTCCGACGCCTGACCGTTCAGCCTTTCGGCAATCTCGCCGCCGATGGGAGAAAATTCTGCTGCCGTTATTATTTTTCCGCCGCAAAGCACAGCCTCTCCGTCGCCGTAAGCCGTGTATATAACGGGAGCTTCCTGCGTTCCCGAATCTCTGCCGTCAAATTCAATTCCCGTTTCATAATATATTCCCGCTTTTATCGCAACCGTAATTGACTTTTTCGGAGAATCAGCCTTTGAAAGCTTTTCACGGACTGCCTGCTGAGCCCTTTTTATAGTGCGGAAGGGATTATCGAGCGTTCCGTCGCCGCTGTCATCTCCGCTGACCGACACATAAAAATCAGCGTCATTTAGAAGATTTGTTTTGCTGTCTGCTTCGGCAAAAGAAAGCCCTGTCGGAGATGCAATCGGAGAATATTTCTTTTTGTTCAGAATTGACATATAAACACCTACAATCATTGCCGTTATAACCGCCGCAGAAATCACAATAGCCACAGCGGAAATGATAATTTTCTTTTTCATTTAAAGTTCCCTCTTGCGCTTGACTTTTATGCACAGATAATATATATTAATTATGAAAACTCCGTGCACGAGCACGATATTAATATTTTATCGCATATATTCACAAAAGTCAAGGGAGTTTTGAATATGACCGAAAAGAACTATTCGCTTCACAAAGAAAAGGGCAAACAGATTGCCGAGCAGATGTCTTTAATTGAACTGGTATCTCAGATGTGCAATTCGGCAAAAGCCATTGAGCGCCTTAATATCAAAGAATATAACTGGTGGAACGAGGGCTTGCACGGCGTTGCAAGAGCAGGCGTTGCAACCGTTTTCCCTCAGGCTATATGTATGGCTTCAACATTTGATGAAGAAGCGGTCAAAAACTGTGCAGATATTATCGCAACGGAAGCAAGAGCAAAATTCAACGAAAGTCAGAAGAACAAGGATTACAGTATCTATAAGGGGCTGACTTTGTGGTCGCCCAACATCAATATTTTCAGAGATCCTCGTTGGGGCAGAGGTCAGGAAACTTACGGTGAAGACCCTTACCTGACTTCCGTTCTCGGCTGTGCATTCATTGAAGGCATTCAAGGAAACGACGATAAATATTTAAAAGCTTCTGCGTGTGCAAAGCACTATTGCGTTCACAGCGGACCCGAAAATCTCAGACACACTTTCAACGCCGAGGTTTCAAAGAAAGATTTTTATGAAACCTACATTCCTGCGTTTAAAGCGGCGGTTAAAAAAGCAAAGGTCAGTGGCGTTATGGGAGCATATAACCGTGTTAACGGAGAAAGCTGCTGTGCTTCGGAATATCTGATTGATGATTTGCTCAGGAACGGTTGGGGCTTTGACGGCTATTTTGTTTCCGACTGCTCTGCAATACTTGATGTTATTTATAAGCACAACAAATTCATAAACCCGTCAAAGGGCGCCGCAATGGCGGTTAATGCCGGATGTGACCTTGAATGCGGAACGGCATATTCCTTGCTTCCCGCTTCGGTTGAGCACGGTTATACCGATGAAAATACTTTAAGGAAATCCGTTTCGAGGCTCATGGCAATTCGCAGCGCACTCGGAATGTTTGACGATGACTGCCCGTTTAATCAAATCGACATTTCTGAAAACGCATCACCCGAGCACGAAAGTGAAGCTGTTAAAATGGCCGAAAAAGGAATCGTTCTTTTGGAAAACGACGGCATTTTGCCCCTCAAAGAAAATGCGCAGAAAATTCTTGTTACGGGATATAATGCCGACAACAAGCTTGCCTATCTCGGGAACTATTTCGGAGAGCCGTCTCGGTTCATTATGGTTACTCAGGGTATTACCGAATATAACGAAAATACAAAGTTTATCCGTGGAATACATTTATACAATTCCGAATTAAACTCCGATGAGGAAGAAGCCTTCAAAGAAGCGTCAAAATCCGATATAATAATTATGTGCACGGGATTGGATTCATCAATAGAGGGTGAAGAATCCGACAGCGACCTTGCAGGCGGCTCGGAAGGCTTCGGTCAGCAGGGAGACAGGGCAACTATAGATTTGCCGCAAAACCAGCAGAAATATATTGAAAAGCTCATTGAAACGGGCAAAAAAATAATTCTTTTGAACTTTTCGGGCGGCTGTGTTAATCTCGGAAAATACAGAAACAGAGTTAACGCAATCCTGCAATGCTGGTATCCCGGAGGTCATGGCGGAAAAGCTATCGCAAACATTCTTTTCGGCAAATGTTCTCCGAGCGGAAAGCTGCCGGTCACATTCTATAACTCAACCGACGACCTGCCTGATTTTTGCGATTATTCAATGCAAAACAGAACCTACCGCTATTTCAAAGGCGATGTTCAGTATCAATTCGGCTACGGCCGCACATACACCGAGTTTTCTCTTGAAGATATATCTCTTGTCGGCGATGAAATAAAGGCGACTGTTTGCAACATCGGAAAAGCGGAAAGCGATACCGTGCTTCAGCTTTATGTTTCATATCCCCCAACAGATTATCAGAACCCGATAAAAAGCTTGGTATCATTTAAAAGAATCGGTTTGAAAGCCGGTGAAAAAGAAACGATATCATTTAAAATTACGAACGATTGTCTTGCTTCAACGGATATCGACGGCAAAAAAATCATTCTTGACGGATGTTATAAATTCACATTAACAGACGGCTGTGATTTTTCAAGTCAGCCGATACTTTATCATAAATAAAGAATCAGCAAACACATCTGATTAAAACAAGAACTTGTCCCCTTTTATAACCAAAATTAAGCCCGAACACAGTTCAGATGACAACTGTGTTCGGGTTATTGTATTCTTTAAGCAAAAAATATAGCATATTCTTATTCAAAACATTGTTGCGGTTCTACAAAAAAATGAATAAATTATTTTAATATTGCATTATTCTTCCAAAAATGTTATAATTCGATTAGAGAAAGCAAAAAAATTGTTACATTTTGTATTTTGTGTGATTACAAAATGAGAGACAGGAGGAGTTAGTAATGAAAAGAATAACAAGCATTTTGATGGCAATTATTATTGTCGGGTTAACGGCGGTTACGGCAATCGGAGAGCCGCTTTCGGCAAAGGCAGAGGAAGCAGAGATTGTTTCTTTTGTAAATGATTCGATTAAATTGATAAGAGAAAACGATGCAGGTAAGGATTTTATTGCTGTTGAAAACAATACAGAGGATTTTCAACTGACAACACAATCCGTTAATGATGACATCAAATCGAATGATACTGACTTTCAAACCTGCCGATTGATTGTTAAATCTGAAAAGCCAATTGACAAGTTGAATTCAATTGGTATTGCGAGAGGTTTCCTGAATTATTATATTGTTCAGTTTGAAAACGAAGAAGACGCTAAGGCAGCATATACTCATTATTCTTCAAATTGTAACTATGTTGAAACTGTTTTTCCTGACAGAGTTTTTTATGCATCATCAGATTATACAATCAACAAGCGTAATGAAATCGTTTATGCAGATGAAACCCCGGAGCATCTTGAATCTTGGGGGAGTGAATCAACGGGTATATATGAGCTGGCAGACTTTATTGAATCCACTCATTGTATTGCGGAACTCCAGCAAATTAAGATTGCAGTTATCGATTCGGGCGTTGATCTTAACCACAAATTTCTTAAAGACAGATTAATTGAAACAAAATTCAATGCTTCTGATAGTGGAATTGAAAACAGCGAAATAGATCTTGTGAATGGTCACGGAACAATGGTTTCGAGCGTGATTGCAGACAATACTCTGGATAATGCCAAAATTGCAGTTTACAGGGTATTGAATGATGATGGTGTTGCAACGGAATCAGCTATTATTGCCGCTATTTTAAAAGCTGTATCAGACAATGCAGACTATATTAATATGAGTTTAGGCCTCGCTATATCAAATCAACAGGAAAAAGAGCTGATGGATGCCGCAGTGAAAACTGCGTTTGAGTCTAACTCTGTTGTTGTTACAGGGTCAGGAAACTATAATCTTGATATTGATTATAACAACACAATTCCGGCGTCGTGTGAACTTGCTGTAACTGCGTCCGCATCAAACATTTATAATAATCCGACTTCTTTTTCAAGCAGAGGTGATTCGGTCGATATAATGGCACCGGGAAAAGATATTCCGGTTGCAGCGCCAAATGATAAATATGAATTGACTTCAGGAACTTCATTTTCTTCACCGTTAACAGCATCATTGTTTGTGTTGTTAAGAACCCTTTATCCTTCTGAATCCAACAAGCAACTTGAAGTCAGAATTGAAAGCACAGCGGATAAAAGCGATCTTGATGGTGTAGTCAATATGTACGGCTACGGAATTATTGACGCAATCGGTGCGGCAGGTCTTACCAGAACAGAAACTCCCGTAATAGTAAATGAGCATGAAGTATATGAGGGCAGAGCTGAGATCGAGATATCCGTGCCTGAAAACTCTACAGTTTACTACACAATTGATCAAACATATCCTTCAAAAGAAAACGGAACTGTTTATAAAGAACCCATTGTTATCGAGGATGATTTCTTCATAATTCGTGCAGTTGCCTATTGTGATGATGATTTCAGAAGCGATTACACTTCGGAGTTGATTAAGGCTGCAACCATTGGAACAGACGATATGTTTGAAATTGGCGAAGACGGAATTGTAACGGCATACAGTGGGAATGTTAACTATCTGAAAATACCGAACACAATAAAAGGAATTGAAGTTTCCGGCTTTGCAAATGGACTCTTTTCAGAAGCTGAGATTCATGGTGTATGTTTTTCAGACGGAATAACATCTATAACCCCGGAGCTTTTCAGTAATAATAAAACACTTCAGCTTGCTGACGGGGTAGGAATAACCGAGATAGAAAGCAAGGCATTTTATAACTGTCAAAACCTTTATCAAGTTGATTTCCCTATGGTTCAAACTGTTGAAAAAGAGTCGTTCTATAACACTCGTCAGCTATCCGGAATCAACTTTAAAAATTGCAAATTTATAGGTCAGTCTGCGTTCTATGGCTCTTTAATCAGATATGTTGATTTGCCGTCAGTTGAAACTATTTGCCCTTATGCGTTTGAAAGATGCAATTGTATTTATGAGTTCTATGCTCCTTTATTAACAGAAATAAGAGGACGCCTGTTCAACGGAGAAACATGGGAAGCGGATAACCGATTGTTCCAAGATGCATCGATTTACTGTACATTGAATTTTGAAAAATTAGAATATAATCCAATGTGTAGCTTTTATCAAACTCAAATTAAAAGAATTGAATTCTCAAATATCAAAGATATTGGCTCATTGCCTATTACTTATTGTAAAAGACCCATATATGGCAAAATAACTGTTGTTTTACCATCAACTCTTGAAAATTGTGGTTATGACAGTATTCCATATTATGAAAAAAAGGATGATTATAAAATCAAGTTCGTGATTTACGGCAGCAAAGGAACATACGCCGAGCAATGGGCAAATGAAAACGGATTTGAGTTTATTGAAATTACTCCCGAAACAGCAATAATAGCCGATTTGCCCGAAGAATATTACTCATATATGCGCCCGCTTGAAGCCGATGTTATTGGGTTTAACAGAACATATCAGTGGTACGGCTCGAATACAAACAGTAACACTTCGGGAACGGCTATAGATGGCGCTG
>JBJEQD010000058.1:0-9648 GCA_051881575.1 Acutalibacteraceae bacterium
ATCTGTCGCTCTTCATATAAAGTCTGAATGTGAGCTTATCGCCCGGCTGAACATAGCCGTCGGAAAGCTCAAGCTCTCCGTCAACCGTTTCATATGCGTCCGTGCCTAAGTAGATGAAGTTATCATACTGCTCTGCAAGCTCTGCATATGACTTGATTGATGATGTGACCTCCGCAGCCGAAGCCTTGGGGGCAAGAAGATCACCCGCAACAGCGACTGTGCCGAGAAGCATTGTGAAGCAAAGCACTAAGCTGATGACCTTTTTAAATGCGGACATATTATTTCCTCCTTAGAATTTATTGTATTTTGGGGTTATCCTCCCCCGCAATCGGAGAGCCGTTTCAGAGCGCTCCAATCCATTTATACTGTTTAATTATCTCACACCGTGAGGGATAAAGCAATAGACAAATTGAATTTTAAGGCAAAAAAATCTTTTTTTGTGAAAAAACGACAACTTTTACTTGTCAAATTCGTGCAATTCCACAATTCACGGCAGCCTGTGCAACGGCCTTTGCAACCGCCGGACCGACCCTTTCATCAAACGCTTCGGGAAGAATATATTCAGCGCAAAGCTTATCTTCGGAAACAAGACCCGCTATCGCATGGGCGGCGGCAAGCTTCATTTCTTCATTGATGTCGGAGGCTCTGACATCGAGCGCACCTCTGAAAATGCCGGGGAACGCAAGAACATTGTTAATCTGATTCGGGAAATCGCTTCTGCCCGTGCCGACAACCGCCGCTCCTGCCGCAAGCGCTTCATCGGGCATAATTTCGGGAACGGGATTTGCCATTGCCATAACAACGGCGTTTTCAGCCATTGACGCAATCATTTCTTTGCTTACCAGACCGCCTGCGGAAACGCCGACAAAAACATCTGTGCCTTTCATGGCATCGGCAAGAGTGCCCGTTATGCGGTTTTTATTTGTGAACTCTGCAAGCTCCGCAAAGGCGGGGGAAAGCTCCTGACCTTTACAGATGATTCCCTGCTTGTCGCTCATGATAATATTTCCTGCGCCGCAGGCGTGAAGCAGCCTTGCGATAGCCGAGCCTGCCGAGCCTGCTCCGCTCATTGCAACCGTGCAGTCCTCAAGCTTTTTGCCCACGCATCTGAGAGCGTTGAGCACTGCGGCAAGCACAACGACAGCCGTTCCGTGCTGATCGTCGTGAAAAACGGGAATATCGCATTTTTCCTTTAATTTTTTCTCAATTTCAAAGCATCTCGGAGCCGCAATATCCTCAAGATTTATGCCGCCGAAGCTGCCTGCAAAGAGCGAAACGGCGTTGACAATTTCGTCCGTATCCTTTGAGCGGATGCAAAGAGGAATAGCGTCAATATCGGCAAATGCCTTGAACAGCAGGCACTTGCCCTCCATGACAGGCATTCCCGCTTCGGGGCCGATATCGCCGAGCCCCAGAACAGCCGTGCCGTCGGTTATGACTGCAACCGTATTCCAGCGGCGGGTCAGCTCGTAGCTTTTGTTTATATCCTTCTGAATTTCAAGGCAGGGAGCGGCAACTCCCGGCGTATATGCAAGCGAAAGATCCTGCTTGCTTGCCGCAGAGGCTCTTGCTTTTGTTTCAAGCTTGCCCTTCCATTCATAATGAAGTCTGAGCGACTCCTTCAAATAATCCATTTTAACATCTCCGTTATATTATATATACCTTATTATTTAGCCCAGCCCTTAGAGCACTCAACCGCACGCTTCCAGCCGTCATAGAGCTCGTTTCTGCGTTCCATGCTCATCTTAGGAGTGAATACTTTCTCAACCACACGGTTATTCTGTATTTCTTCCGTGTTTTCCCAAAATCCGATTGCAAGGCCTGCAAGATAAGCGGCGCCGAGAGCCGTTGTTTCAACGGTCTTGGGTCGGTTGACATTGCATCTTATCATATCCGCCTGAATCTGAAGCATGATATCGCTCACGCTCGCTCCGCCGTCAACACGAAGCTCGGTGAAATCTATTCCCGAATCTGACTTCATGGCTTCAAGCAGGTCGGTCATCTGATAGGTTATCGCTTCAAGCACGCTTCTTGCAATATGCGCCCTGTTGACTCCCCTTGTCAGCCCGACTATACAGCCTCTCGCATACATATCCCAATAGGGAGCGCCGAGACCCGTAAATGCGGGGACAAAATAGATTCCGTTTGCATCCTCAACGCTTTCGGCAAGCTCGTCGCAGCGCCTTGCGTTGTCGATAAGATGAACCTCGTCTCTGAGCCATTTTATTACCGAGCCTGCATTGAAAGCAGAGCCTTCGATGGCGTATTCAACCTTGTCGCCGATTCCCCACGCAACGCCCGTCAAAAGATTGTTTTTGGATTTTACTCTCTTTTCACCCGTGTTCATAAGCAGGAAACAGCCCGTGCCGTAGGTGTTCTTCGCCTGACCCGGTTCAAAGCAGCCCTGACCGAAAAGTGCGGCGGGCTGGTCTCCGATTGCTCCGCAGATGGGAATGCCCTCTAAGAATTCAAGGCCGAGTATTCCTTTTGAAACTCTGCCGTAAATCTTGCTTGATGGAACGGGTTCGGGAAGAATGGACATCGGAATGCCGAGCTTGTCGCAGAGGAATTTATCCCAGCAGAGGTTGTCAACATCAAACAGCATTGTTCTTGATGCGTTTGAATAATCCGTAACATGAACGCTGCCGCCTGTCAGATTCCAGATAAGCCAGGTCTCGACCGTTCCGAAAAGCAGTCTGCCCTGCTCGGCAAGCTTCATTGCTCCCGGCACATTGTCAAGCACCCATTTGATTTTTGTTGCGGAAAAATATGCGTCGATAAGCAAACCGGTTTTTTCTTTTATGTAATCTTCAAGCCCCTCAGCTTTAAGCTGTTCGCAATATTCCGCCGTTCTGCGGCACTGCCAGACAATGGCGTTGTATACCGGCTTGCCCGTCTGCCTGTCCCAGAGAATCGTCGTTTCACGCTGATTGGTTATGCCGATTCCCGCAATGTCGCACGGATTGATGCCGCCGCTGAGAACGCAGGAGGAAACCGCCTGAAACTGGCTGTAGAGAATTGAAATCGGGTCATGCTCAACCCAGCCCGCCTGAGGATAAATCTGCTCAAATTCATTCTGAGCCTTGCTGACGATATTGCCTTTTTTGTCAAAAATTATCGCTCTTGAACTTGTCGTGCCCTGATCCAGCGCCAAAACATATTTCGCCATTGCCTTCAACCTTTCCTGATTTTATTTTATACCGAAGTATTTTATTGCATTATTATATGAAATATCCTCGGCTATCTTGAAAAGAGCTTCCTCGTCATAGGGATAAAGCCCCTCGGCAACCATATCGCCGAGCAGTCCGCACATGATTCTGCGGAAATATTCGTGCCTCGGATAAGACAGGAATGAACGGGAATCCGTTACCATGCCGACAAATTTGCCGATTGCGCCGAGATTTGCAAGCGCTTTCATCTGCTCTCTCATGCCGTCAATATTGTCATTGAACCACCATGCCGAGCCGAACTGAATCTTGCTTTCCGCCTCGCTGCTCTGGAAATTGCCGAGCATTGAGCCGAGAACATAATTATCCTTGGGGTTGATTGTGAACAGAATCGTTCTGGGCAGAACGCCTTTGACTGCAAGGCTGTCGAGGAATCTCGAAAGCTTTTCGGCAATCTCTCTGTCGCCGACGGAGTCAAAGCCCGTGTCGGGGCCGAGCTTGTTGAACATTGCGGTGTTATTGTTTCTGATCGGCCCGATATGAAGCTCCATGCCCCAGCCTCTCTTTGAATACTCCTCGGCAAGGCATGAGAGCAAAGCGGTCTTGAATTTATCCGCCTGCTCAACGCTTACATCTGCGCCGCTCTTTGCCAAAGCAAAAATATCCTCAAGCTCTCTGTCGGTTGCTTCTTCATAAGGAACATAGAGGAACGCATGGTCGCTTGCACGGCAGCCCATTGAAGCGAAAAACTCAATTCTGTCTTTCAGAACATCGCAGAGCTCTGCAAAGCCGTTTATCTCTCTGCCTGCGGTTTTTTCCATTGCGGAAAGCCACGGTCTCCATGACGGGAGGTCGATTCCGAGAGACTTGTCGGGTCTGAATGCGGGCAGAACCTTGCATTTGAAGCTCTTATCTTCGGCAATGAGCTTGTGATATTCAAGGCTGTCGGCGGGGTCGTCGGTAGTGCAAAGATGAGAAACATTGGATTTCTCAATAAGCTCTCTCGGGGTGAAGCCGCCCGCTTTGATTGCCGCATTTGCTTTTTCCCAGACGGCATCGGCGGTTTTTTCGCTGAGAATCTCGTTAATGCCGAAATATCTTCTCAGCTCAAGGTGACACCAATGATACATGGGGTTGCCGATGAGATTCGGCATGATTGAAGCAAACGCCTTGAATTTTTCATGTCCGCTTGCGTCGCCCGTTATATATTTTTCTTCAACGCCGCATGAACGCATGGCACGCCATTTATAATGGTCGCCCGCAAGCCACAGCCATGCTATATCTTCGGGCTGCTTGTTCTCATAAATTTCTTTGGGTGAAAGATGGCAATGCCAGTCAAAAATCGGCATTTTCTCCGCCGCCTCAAACATTTTAACGGCGGGCTCGCTGTTCAGCAGAAAATCCTTGCCCATAAACTCTTTTATCATTATAGGGTACCTCCCAAGCATATTTTTACATATTAATTTTAACATATATTTTTATATTTGCAAGCGAAAACGGGCAAAAAACACTCTTGTTTCAAAAAAACTGCCGGGCATCAAAACCCGACAGCGTTTATTAAAAGCATCACCGCATAAAATCAAAAACCGTCTTATGACTGCACAGCGAAACGCCCGATAGTTTTTCCTGTTGTGACGCTTTGTGCGGACAATTGACTTGTTCAATTCATTGTAATATAATTTTATAAAAATAATACAGACAAATTAAGTCGGCATTTCCGAATTCGCTGTTTGCGGTAAAGAATTCTCACGGCAAATATTTTATAATATCATCGGAGGCGAACGATATGGATCAAGTTAAAATCGGAAAATTCATTGCCGAACTGCGTCGAAATGAAGGTCTGACGCAGGAAGCGTTGGGAGAAAAGCTCGGAGTTACCAACAAAACCGTTTCTCGCTGGGAAAACGGCAAATATATGCCTGATATTGAAATGCTCCGATTGCTTGCCGTTGAATTTCAAGTCAGTATCGATGAATTGCTGAGCGGTGAAAAAATGACGGGCGAAAATTTCAGGCAAGAATCAGATAAAAATAAAATTGCAGTTCCAAATGCAAGCGTTTTTTCGCTTGAAGAAAGAAAAGCATATTTCAAGAAAAAATGGCGCAAAGAGCATAAAATGCTTTTTGTTTTACTTTTTATTATTTTATTTGTTTCCGCTTCTCTCCCTTTTCTGTTCGGCAAAGCTTACCTAGCCGGACTTGCGCCGCTGACTGCGCTTATTGAATACGGATATCAAAACAACAAAATGATGAAATATGTTGAAAGCAGATTATATGATTGACTGTATTTCGACAGACGAAAGGCTGTCACAAAAAGGGCGAAGGCTCACCCGCATAACGGATGAGCCTTCTTGAGGAGTTGTATATAAGAGGGTAAGTAGTGGTCAAAAATTATTCGTCAACGCCGAGAAGCTCGTTAACTGTCATGCCGAGAACCTCGGAAAGAGCCTTGAGTTCAAAATCGGTAACATAACGGAGCTGACCTTCAAGCTTTGAAAGGCCTGATGCGTTGAGGTCGATTCCTTTAATCTGAAGCTGAGTGAGAAGATCCTTCTGCTTCATGTTGATTGCCTTGCGTCTTGCTTCGATTTTTGCGCCGACGATGTTTCTGTCGCCGAGTGCCTGCTTTCTAATTCTCATATTCTTTTGCCTCCTAGGTTTTCAGTTTAATAACACCGAAAAATTATACGCTCTGTATAATCAGAATCAAAATCTTCGCTGATTAACACAATCTCTGTTGATATTTGACATTCTATCATACTTTTCCGAAAAATGCAACTGTTTTTTGTGATTTTTTGAAATTATTTTTGATTTTACATTTTCTTAACATCTTACTGATTTTTCGGCAACATTCCGCCGTTTTTTCGCTATTTAGCAAAGCTCGGCGCCGCAGGGTTCAAAAATTTGTTTGATATGTATATTGTAAAATTATTTCAAATGTTTCATAATAATATCACTTCCGGGCAAATAAATCAATATAAAAAGGAATAAAAAAATATGAATATTGCAAATTCTCAGCGCAATCTCACAATGCTGACCGATTTTTACGAGCTGACAATGGCAAACGGCTACTTCAAAAACGGCTTTAAGGATACCGTTGCATATTTTGATATGTTTTTCAGAAAGGTTCCCGATGACGGCGGCTTTGTCATCATGGCGGGCGTTGAACAGCTTGTTGAATACCTTTCGGATTTGAAATTTACAAAAGAAGATATTGAATATCTCCGTGGCAAGGGCTTCAACGAGGAATTTCTCGATTATCTTGCAAATTTCAAGTTTGCCTGCGATGTCTGGGCTGTTCCCGAGGGAACTCCGATTTTCCCCGGCGAGCCGATAGTCAAGGTCAAGGGCCCCGTTATTCAGGCGCAGTTTGTTGAAACTATGGTTCTGCTCTGCATAAATCATCAGAGCCTTATCGCAACAAAGGCAAACAGAGTCAGCAGAGCCGCTCAGGGCAGAGCCGTTATGGAGTTCGGCTCAAGGCGTGCTCAGGGAGCGGACGGCGCAATCTACGGCGCAAGGGCGGCGTATATCGGCGGCTGTGCGGGAACGGCATGCACGATAACAGACGAGATGTTCGGCGTTCCCGCTCTCGGAACGATGGCTCACAGTTGGGTTCAGCTTTTTGACAGCGAGCTTGACGCATTCAAGGCATACGCAAGGGAATACCCCGACAGCTGCACTCTGCTTGTTGACACTTATAATGTTCTTAAATCGGGCATTCCCAACGCAATCAAGACCTTTGACGAGGTTCTTGCTCCGATGGGCAAACGCCCCAAGGGCATCCGCATTGACAGCGGCGACATCACCTATCTTTCACGCAAGGCGAGGAAGATTCTCGACGAAGCGGGCTATCCCGACTGCGCCATCGTCGCTTCAAACTCTCTTGACGAATATATAATCAGAGACATGCTGCTTCAGGGCGCAAAGGTTGACTCCTTCGGCGTTGGCGAAAAGCTCATCACCTCATCGTCAAGCCCCGTTCTCGGCGGAGTTTATAAGCTCTGCGCAGTTGAAAAGGACGGAGAAATCATTCCGAAAATCAAGCTGAGCGAAAATGTTCAGAAGATAACTACCCCCGGCAACAAGAGGGCTTACAGACTATTTGACAAGGAAAGCGGCAAGGCGATCGCCGATGTTATTGCTCTTGCGAGCGAAACGATTGACGAGAACAAGCCCTATGAGCTTTTTGACCCCGATTACACATGGAAGCGCAAGACGGTTGAAAATTTTGCCGTCAGAGAACTTCTTGAACCGCTGTTCAGCAAAGGAACATGCGTATTTGAGAAAAAGAGCATTGACGAAATCAAAAAATACTGTGCAGAACAGGTTGACACGCTCTGGGACGAGGTTACGAGATTTGAAAATCCGCATAATTATTATGTTGACCTCTCTCAGCCGCTTTGGGATCTCAAGCATGAAATGCTCAGCAAAAACGGAAAATAAAAAAACACGGCGGTGCATTCAACCAATGAGTGCATCGCCGTATTCTTGCAATAAAATTCAAAATGAAAGACTGATTCAGGCAACTCTGTGAGAGCTTTTTCCGCCTGCAACGACGGTCAGAACGGGCTCCTCGTCATAAATATCTTCGGGGGCTCTCGACTGAACTCTGCTCAGAGCGGCAGCCGCTTCTCTCTGCTTGCGCAGGCGGCGGTTGCGAAGGTGGATTCTGATTGCCCTTGCAAGCTTAACCTCAAAGGCAACAACTTTCTTTTCATTTATAAAACCGATTATAAGAAGTATCGCTGCGGAAAACTCCAAAACCGTTCTGATTATCTCTGCAACTGACATATCTGATCCTCCTTTGGCAGAACAAGCAAAAACATTTGTTCTGTGGTTATTATTATAGCAGGTGAACATTCGTTTGTCAATACAAATGTTCGATTTTCTTGAAATTTTTTTATTTTCTTTTGCATTGTAATTATACCACAAGATATATGTATTGTCAAATCTTTCATCCACAATAAGTGCTATTTACTGCAATTAAACGGCTTTGCAAAAAAATTTTTGCCCCGCCTCGGAATGGAAAAAATTTATTTTTCTCTCCTTGTCCGGCTGTTATATTTATAGTTTTTTCGCCGTGAATTATTCCCGTTTTCGGAAAATCTCCATTGACAAAATATGCGCTTCTTAATATAATACCAAATATATTAATACTGTTTGAAGGTGTTTTAATGTTCAGAATATGGGGATTCATCAGGCAGAGCGCAGTCAGAATTTATCTTGCCTTTGCTAAGGCGGTTTTTGCCCTGACGGGCGGCAGAATGCCGAAATCTCTGTTTTGCAGTAGAGCAAAGCCCGAAAAAATCGGCACGGATGTTAAAATTATTTCTCAGAACGATTATTCAACGACCGTTGCCAAGGTTGACGAAAACGGAAAAATCAAGGGCGGAGACTTTGTTATTCTCTCAACCACCGACCTGCACCTTGACGAAAATCACGATTTTAACACCAAAACGGTCAGCTTTCTGATTCGTCAGATTAAGGACACGAAGCCCGACCTTGTTGTTCTCACGGGCGATGTTATTCTGACAAAATTTCAGCAGATTGACGCTATCCAATTTGCTCAGATGATGGAAAAACTCGGCGTTTATTGGACTGCCGTTTTCGGCAACCACGAAACCCGTGAATCAAAGGGCTTTTATAAATATTTACTTCTGAAAAGCTTCGCCGATTATAAGCATTGCCTTTGCAAGTTCGGCGATGAAAGCCTTTTCGGCTACGGAAATTACACCGTTAACATTCTCGGCGAGGGCGGCAAGCTGCGTGAAAGCCTGTTTTTCTTCGATTCGGGCAGAAATATCATTGACTCTCTCAGAGCGGAATATTCCGTTCCCGAAAATGTTAAGGGCTACGACTTCCTGAAAAAAGAGCAGATTGATTTTTATAGGAATGAAATTGACCGCCTGAAAGAAAAGCACGGCGAGGTTCATTCGATGATGTATATGCACATTCCGCTCAACGCCTATGAGCACGCCTTCAAGCTTGACGAAAACGGAAATTATGTTCCGAGCGGCGAATGTGAAATTCTGTTCGGCGAACAGCACGAAAGCGTCGGCTGTTCACCGTTTGACAGCGGAATGTTTGACGCAATCCTCGAAAAAGGCAGCACGGAAGCCGTTTTCAGCGGCCACGACCACATGAACGATTGGTGCGCCGTTTATAAGGGAGTTCACCTCGTCTACAGTCTGCCCGACGGCTACAACGAATACCATTTCGGCACAAAGACCGACCGCCCCGAAAGCGAATGGGTTCAGGGCGCAACGGTAACAACGCTCCATGCCGACGGCTCGTTTGACATAAAGCCGAGATACAACAGTATATATCTGAAATGAAAAAAGCCTGCCGCTCATTGAACGGCAGGTTTTTTGGAAACTTGAATTTGTACCAAAAACGGAACGCTGTCACCATGAAAGATGATGTGTCAAACCAAACTCCAATTCTGTGATAAGTTAACGGATTAATCGGCGCAACAAAAA
>JBJEQD010000059.1:0-2360 GCA_051881575.1 Acutalibacteraceae bacterium
ATATTTTTATTTACCTGCTCTGAGGTCAACTCGTCTGATTTTTCCGCTGATTGTCTTGGGCAGCTCGTCTCTGAACTCAACGATTCTCGGATATTTATAAGGAGCGGTGTGCTTCTTAACATACTGCTGAATCTCTTTCTTGAGCTCGTCGGTCTTTTCCGTTCCCTTGGTGAGAACGATATCCGCTTTAACAACCTGACCTCTGATTTCATCGGGAGCGGCTGAAACGGCACATTCGAGAACATAGGGAAGCTCCATGATAACGCTTTCAATCTCGAAGGGTCCGATGCGGTAGCCCGAGGACTTGATAAGGTCGTCAACTCTGCCGACATACCAGAAGAAACCGTCCTCGTCACGCCATGCGGTGTCGCCCGTGTGATAAATATTGTCGTGCCATGCTTCCTTTGTCTTTTCGGGGTCACGGTAATACTCCATGAACAGGCCGCAGGGTGAACCCTTATCGGTTCTGACAACTATCTCGCCGACCTCGCCGTCCTTGGCTCTCTCACCCTCCGAGGTGATAAGGTCGATGTCAAACAGCGGGCTGGGCTTGCCCATTGAGCCGACCTTGATTGACGAACCGACAAAATTGCCGATTGCAAGGGTCGTTTCGGTCTGACCGAAGCCCTCCATGAGTCTGATACCCGTTGCCTTGAGGAACTGCTGGAATACCTCGGGGTTCAGAGCTTCGCCCGCAGTGGTCGCATATTTAATTGATTTGAGGTCATATTTTGACAAATCCTCTTTGATGAAGAAGCGGTACATTGTCGGCGGTGCGCAGAAAGTCGTGATTTTATATTTTCCGATAAGCTTTAAGATATCATCGGGAATGAATTTATCGAAGTCATAGGTGAACACGCCTGCTTCGCACAGCCATTGACCGTAAAGCTTGCCCCAGAGAGCCTTGCCCCAGCCCGTGTCGGAAATGGTGAAATGCAGACCGTTGGGGTCAACATTGTGCCAATATTTCGCAGTTATGAAATGGCCGAGAGGATATCTGTGAGTGTGCATTGCAATCTTGGGATAGCCGGTCGTGCCCGAAGTGAAGAACATAAGCATCGGGTCATAGCCGAAAGCTCCGTCCTCGGGAGAAGGTCTGTCATAAACATCGCTGAATTCGCAGTATTCCTTATCGAAATTATGCCAGCCCTCACGCTCGCCGTGAGCAATAATCTTTGTTTTAAGAATCGGGCATTTCTCCGCCGCAAGGTCAACCTGATGGGCAACATCGCCGTCAGCGGTGCAGACAATTGCGCTTATCTGACCTGCGTTGAATCTGTATTCAAAATCGTGGTCAACAAGCTGATTTGTTGCGGGAACAACTATTGCGCCGATCTTATGGAGCGCAAGAATTGAGAACCAGAACTGATAATGGCGCTTGAGAACAAGCATTACTCTGTCGCCCTTTTTGATGCCGAGAGAGCGGAAATAATTGGCTGCCATTGAGGAATGACGGCTCATGTCGCTGAAAGTGAAGCGTCTTTCAGTTCCGTCATTTGAAATGTGAAGCATCGCAACCTTATCGGGCGACTTCTTTGCAAGCTCATCAACAACATCAAAGGCGAAATTGAACTTATCGTCGTTCTTGAACTTTATTCCGTTGAGAACGCCGTTTTCATCAAGCGTTGTTTCGATGAATTTTTCATAAACGGGATTATGAAGATTAGCAAGGTCAACATTTGTGACGCTCGGAGTTTTTATTTCCTCAACATATTCGCTCATCTCCTCCGAACCGTCGGGAGAAATAACGATTGCATAGAATTCACACTCCTTGCCGCCGACCGCAATCTCGTTATGCGGAACAGAGGAATCGAAATAAATGCAGTCGCCCTCATTGAGAGTTTCGGTTCTCTCGCCGATTATCATTTTCAGCGTGCCTCTTGTGACGATGTTGATTTCCTGACCGTCATGGCAAACGCAATGATAAGGCGGATTGAGAGCCTCCTCCGAATAGGGAATAACAACTCTGAAAGGCTCTGCAATCTTATTTTTAAAGAACGGGGCAAGGCGGTTATAAACAAAGCCCTCACGCCTTGCAATCGGCATTCCCTCGCCCTTTCTCGTGAGCGTATATTCGGTAAGGCTCGGGCTGCTGCCCTCCATAATATCGGTAATCTCAACGCCGCAGACCTGAGCCAGCTTATAAATGAAAGTGAAGCTGAAATCTTTGCTGCCCGACTCATAATAGCAATATTCTTCTTCGCTCATGCCGATTTTCGCTGCCATTTCGGCCTGCGTCAAGCCCATATCGAGACGAAGGGCAATAATTCGACGGGCAACCTCCAAAATTTTGTTTTCAACGGAATTCTGACCAAAAGTTATCATTTTTTCTGCTCCTTTCTTCGCTTTGAGCAATAAAA
>JBJEQD010000060.1:0-9559 GCA_051881575.1 Acutalibacteraceae bacterium
ATATGTTTTCACGGACAGCCGCAAGGCTACGAATTGTTTTTCATTTTGTAGCGGACGATGCCCACATCGTCCAAACGAACTGTGTTTCATTATTCGCCTTTGGCGAATCGGTTCGTCGGGGACGCCGAACCCTACGGATTTTTCGTGAATTTGTGCGTTTTCGGGAGGACGACCGTAGGGGACGGGTCACCCGTCCCGAATAAAACAGAGCCGTTTTTTTCGGAACATCGAGGACTGTGTTCCCTACAAGGGAATTGCATTGATATCGGGCATTTTCAGACGGGCGAACACAGTTCGCCCCTACCGTGTTGCCGATGATTTCTGATGATTTCACAGAAAAGCCGGAATATGACATTTGATATTTTTTCTTTGTAGGGGACGGGTTCCCCGTCCCGCGGGAGGCGAAACGCCTCCCCTACAGGGTTTGACGGAGTTTGTCATATATACCGTCAAATGCTGATTTATTAATATGAAATTTAACAAACCGCCCGAAAGGAGAATGTCTCTTTTCGGGCGGTATTTATAACTATTCAGCAATATCAGAAGATAATTCCGAGAATTACTTTTGCAACGGGTTTAATGAGGAAAACAAGGAATTTAACGGGTGTGTCGCAGATTAACGAAGCGAGAGTGCCGAAATCAACGAAGTTTCCGTCATCCTCTGCGGCGGGTGCGCCGTCATAGTCGAGTGTGAAAGGCTCTGAATAAAGAATTCCGCCTTTTCCGAGAATTTCTGCTCTGACATAGCTGCCGATTTCATCGGAATAATCGTCAAGGTCAATTTCCGAACCGGTCGCAATAACCTTGCCGTCAGCAATCCAATGAACAAGGAGAGCGTTCTCGGCGGTGATAGCTATTGTATCTTCCGCATCGTCAACAACGATGTTTGTTACCTTGGGAGCGGCAAATCCGTCCTCAACTTTGTATTTTGTGCCCTGACTGCCGTTTTCGGAAATCTCGGTATTAATTTTATCAACGCATTCCGCAAGCTCTTTGCCGAATTCAACTGCTTCACTATTCTGAGAAGCAAGGAGAGTTGCGCTGTAGCCTGCAAGCTCGTCAACATTGCCGATATATTTGCTTGCCGCAAAAAATGTGCCTGTTGAAAGAGCTGTTTTAAGGGCGGGTGAAGTAAGCTCAGGCATAAGAACGACAGTATAGCCCGAATCAACTATATCAAGGTTGTGAGCGTCGGTTGAGCCGATTGCAAAAACATTTCTGCCTGTCGGAACGACCTTTTGAAGAAGAATATCCCAAAGCTTTCTGTCAAAGCGAGTGCGTGTATCGCCTTTGCTGTTGATGTCAATGCCGATGCAGGTGTCATAGCTCTTGAGAATGTTTGCATATTTGTTGATTACATATTTATAATGTGTATTTTCAATGTTGTATGCGTCGGCTGTATAAACTTCATCTCTTGCATTTGTATATTCGCCGGGATGATTGATAACCGAAACACCGCCGAGCTCCTGAACCTTGCTTATGGGGGCAAGGTAGTTGCTTGTTCCGCCGACGATTCCCGTGCCGTAATTTACAAAGAAGGAGTTAACATGGGCGTTGTTGAATGAGGTCGGATTGTGCTCAATTCCGAAAGGAACTCTCATCATCGCCTGACCGTCGCCGTTTGCAAGTGTCTGAGTGTAGTATTCATCGCCGTTGACGGTTTCAACTTTATAAGCATTTCCGTTTGCGGCAGTTCCGCTTGAAGAAAGAACATCATCGGTGTGTTTGCCGTCATTTTTGATAACGGATACAACTTCCATTGCGGTGTTGAATTTCTGAGTTGTGTAGCCGATGCTGTTTGTGCCGTGGTCGGTTATTGCATAAATATCAAAACCAAGCTCGTAATGTCTTTCAGCCATTTCGGGCAGAGAGTAGCCGCCGTCGCTGAATGTTGTGTGGCTGTGAAGATCGGCTTTGTATTGATTCCATGTGTTGAAATCAACTGTAGCATAGGGATTTGTGATTGCATAGTCGGTGTCGGTTGCCGCAAATGCGAGAGAAGAGCCGGTCAGAAGCATTGCTACGGCAAGCAGAACCGAGAGAGCTTTTTTG
Source organism: Acutalibacteraceae bacterium (assembly GCA_051881575.1). Classification (GTDB taxonomy): domain Bacteria; phylum Bacillota; class Clostridia; order Oscillospirales; family Acutalibacteraceae; genus CAG-177. The sequence continues at coordinate 2,053 of JBJEQD010000060.1, forward strand.
AATTTTTGCATTTCTTTACCTCCGATTTTATTGCTTAATTTATAATGTATTATAGCAAAAACCTCAAAAATTGTAAATACTAAACAAAAAAAATAGAAATTTTTTGTTAGCAAAAAACCGATTATAATTTGAAATTCTAAAGTATATATGTTAATATATTGTTAAAGTTTTAAGCGGGAGAAAGAAATTATGGCTTTGATAAGAAAAATAATGTCTGTTCTGACCTTGCCTTTGTTACTGTTAACTTTGCTGACAACCCCTGCAGCGGAATCAACCGAAACAGCCGAGCTTGTTTCGCAGGATGTTTTTGTTTTTGAAAAAGCTTTGCTGATGGGTCAGGGTATAGCGACCGACGGCGAATATTATTACACAAGCGGCGCTATTGCCGCTATTAATCTGACGGCTCTCGGCAAATTCACCTTTGATGACTTTGAATTAGTTGATTCTGCCGTTAATCCCTTGCCGAAAAAATGCTCTGAAAGAGGTAACAATCATATCGGAGGCATCAGCGTTTATAACGGCAAAATTTATGCTTCCGTTGAGGGCGGCGACGAATGCAAGGCGTGTATTGTCGTTTTTGACTGTGAAACATTAAAAGCAACGGGCGAGATATATGATTTGCCGAACGAAATCTATTCCGACGGCGTGCCGTGGCTTGCCGTTGATTCTCAAACGGGTTTGTTATATGCTTCAAAATGGTCTCATGCTCAGACGCTTTATGCTTATGATGTTAACGATTCCATGAAGCTTGTCAAAGAGATACCGCTCACCGGGCTTTCAGAAATCGACAGAATACAGGGCGGCGAATTTCTTGACGGAGTGCTCTATCTCTCAAACGACACAAAGGACAGCGGAAACTTTAAGAATATTATCCGTGTTAATGTTGAAACGGGATATGTCAGCCTTGCCGCTCAGCGTAATGTCGGCAGTGAAAATGTTGAAGCCGAGGGCATGACTTTTTGGCAGTCCGATGACGGTTCCGTTATGCATGTTCTTGACTATAATAAAGTATTAGGCGTGTTTGTTCATCATTATAAAGTTAATTTTGCGGAGGAGAGCTGATGAAGTTTTCGGATATACATATTCGTGATCCGTTCATTTTACCTTTTGGCGGAAAATATTATCTCTACGGAACCCGTGGGGAAACCGCATGGAAAGTTGCCTGCGGACTTGATGTTTATGTCAGCACGGATCTTGAAAATTGGAGCGAGGCGAAAGAGTGCTTCAGCGTTCCCGACGGCTTTTGGGCTGACAGAGAAATCTGGGCTCCCGAGGTTCATTACTATAACGGAAAGTTTAACATGTTCGTTTCTTTGCGTTCTGAAAGCAGACTCAGGGGAACTCAGATTCTTCAAAGTGATTCTCCCGAAGGGCCGTTTGTTCCGACATCAAACGATGCAATAACTCCCCATGATTGGCAATGTCTTGACGGAACACTTTATATTGATAAAAACGGCGAACCTTTCATAGTGTTCTGCCATGAATGGGTTCAGGTTAAAGACGGAGAAATGTGTGCAATGAAGCTGTCCGCTGACTTGTCGTCTCCCGCAGGAGAACCGTTCGTTCTGTTCAAAGCGTCAGAGCCCTTCTGGGCTGATAAAAGCCGCAAGGATTTCATAACCGACGGGCCGTTCATGTATCGCACGCAGGGCGGAAAACTGCTTATGATTTGGTCGTCAACCAATGAAAAGGGATATGTTCAGGCGGTTTCTTCATCGGATAACGGAGAAATTGACGGCAATTGGCAGCATGAAGAACTCCTGTTTGATAAAAACGGCGGTCACGGCATGATTTTTGAGGATTATTCGGGCTCTCTGCACCTTATTCTTCATTCTCCCAATAATCATCCGCTTGAAAGACCTGTTTTGTTTGATTTAAAAGAAGAAAATGACTGTTTGCATATAATTTGAAAGGATGAAATAAATGAAAAAGGTAATCAGTATTATTCTTGCTATCGCAATTATGCTTGTATCGGCAGTCCCTGCCTTTGCAGGCGCAAAAGCTCACGACCCCGACAAATGCGAAAATGTCCCTGTTATTGTAGTCAGAGGAATGGATTTTGCAGGTCTTTATGTTGACTACGGAACAGAAAATGAAAAACCGATTCTTGATGTTGATGTTCCCGAGCTTCTCTTGAAGCTTGCAGGTGTCTTTGCAAATCTCAGCTTTTTCAGAACCGATGAAGCCATTGATATTGTCATAAATTACGCTTATGATTTGCTTAAATATATGACTATTGATGAGAACGGCGATTCACTTTATAACATCGGTCAGCCCAAGTATACCGAGGGCGCAGGTAATTATCAGGAGCTTGTTGAGGGCGAATTTAACGAACTCGGCATGGCGAGAGCCTGCATTGAGAACTTCGGCGGCGACCACGCATATTATCTGAATTACGATTGGCGACTTGACCCGTTTGTTGTTGCTGATGAAATAAATGCTCTTGTTGAAACCGCAACAAAAGAAACCGGTCACAAAAAGGTCAGCATTGTCTGCGCCAGCATGGGCGGCATTATGACCCTTGCCTATCTCACAAAATACGGTTACAGCAAAATTGAACGCTGTCTGTTTATGTCCTCAACTCTTTTCGGCGCTCAGGTTGCGTCCGATTTGCTCAATGGCAGAGTAAGCATTGAGGCGGATAATCTATATAACTTCCTTAATTATCAGATTAAAAATAAAGATATGGCTTTCGTTGAAAAGCTTTGCGGATTTTTGAATGATGTCGGCGGCTTTGATTTCCTGACTGAGATTACCGATTTTATCCTTGAATATTATTATGATGATATTTATGACAGACTTTTGAAACCGATTTTCGGTCATATGCTGTCGTTGTGGGGTCTTGTTCAGCCTGAGGATTATGAATCGGCTATCGATTTTATGCTTGGCGGCAGAAACGCTGGAAATGCTGATTTTCTTAAAAGAGCTGACCGACTTCAGGCGATGATGGCGGGCAGGGATAAGCTTCTTAATAAAATGATTAACAGCGGCGTTAAGATTGCGATTGTATCAAACTATAATTCTCCGTTGACTCCTTTTAATGAGAATGCAGATTGGAACGGCGACGGAACTCTTGAAACCGTAAACACATCGGGGTATGCAACCGTTGCAAAATACGGCGAGACTCTCGGTGACGATTATGTGGCTAAGAATCCGAAATATCTTTCGCCTGACAGAATCGTTGACCTTTCAACCGCTCATTTCCCGAAATATACCTATGCAATCAAAGATGCGCCGCATGTTTCGTGCAGATACGGAAGCGATTACAGCGACTTTATGATTTGGCTTTTAACCTATGACGGTGAATTCTACGCAGGCGCATCAAGCAAATATCCGCAATTCATGGTTTCGGGTTATGATCAAAATTTCAAAACGGTGAACTGAAAATTTAAACCGTTTTTCTGCAAAGGCTGAGTGAAAAGCTTAGCCTTTGCATTTTTTTTGCAAAAATAAAGTACAAATGTTCGGAAATCTATTGAATTATAATTAAATAATTGTTATAATAATTGTGCGTAAAAAGGGCGGTGATTAAATGTCTGATGTCAATGATATAATTAATCTGATTATCAATGATGAAAAGCTTTCAAAAAGCAGGAGCTTCAGCGACAAAGTTTACGGCGACGAGCCGATAATAAAGGTCGCTTCAAAAATGAATAATTACCTTCCCAAAAAATATGTTGAGATGAAAAAACTTGCTACTTCAAGCTTTTATTCATCTGAAGGTATCGCCGAAACCTTTTATAAACAGGCTGTGTTTATGGAAGATTTTGAGGATTCATATGATTTCAAAGGTTCGTTTTCGGCTTTTATGCCGACCTACCGTTCCATGAGCAACGCCCAGCTCAGAGGCTATTTTTCGTGGAGAACCGATGTCAGACACGGAATCATAAATAAAGTCAGTGATTCTTTTGCCGCAGTTTATATTTTCGAATTGCTCAATCAAATCGGCGCTGATTCTCCCGAAGACGGATTAAAAAAGATTATAGATTTCTGCGAAGCATACAGAGGCTTTAACGGCACGTTGTCGCTCTATTCCGCTCATTGGATAATAGATTATGTAGTTTATCATAATCTTAATAAATCGCTTGTAGATGAGTTTATATATGATTATTTTGATGAATCGTTAGATGTGCTGATAAATTGCAGAACCTTTGACGATGAAAAGCTTTTCGATTCGCTTTGTTTTCTTTCTTCAAATAACATCATTAATTCAAAATTTTGCAGAGACAATCCCGACTTATTCAAGGCGGTTGTTTGCTCGGTTATCAGAGCGTTAACGGATTATTTTGAGAAAAAAAGAAAAACCGCTTTTTATGAATATCTTTTCGGCAGAATTCAGACTATGAGATATCAGATTTTCTCGGGTGCTGTTTTTTATGACAGAATCGAGCATGAGGATTACACTTATAAATTCAATGATGCTTTGGAATTTTCATGCAAAAACGGCGTGTGGTATTGCCGAAAGCTTTATTTTTCAAGAAATAAAAGCCAAAAGCTCAGCTCAATAATAAAAAATATTGATTCTTCGCTCAGAAAAAAACTCGGTTACCGTTTTCCGCTAAAGCCCGTTGACTGCCCGAAAACAATACTGAAAGTAATCGAAAGCGAGATTGACCGATTCTTCTTGAACAAGAAAAAAGAAGCGGCAAATAAAATTGAAATCGATGTTTCAAAGCTTGGTGAAATCAGGGCTGTCTCAGAAGTCACAAAAAACAAGCTTATTGTTGACAATGAGCTTTCCGAAGCGGCGGAGATTAACCCTGTTCAAGAAGTCGATGAAATCCAAAATGATTCGCCGCTTGACGATACGGAATACAGATTCATGCAATGCCTGCTCTACGGAAGAAGCTACGCTCAGCTTATCAAAGATAGCGGAATTCTTTTGTCTGTCATTGCCGATTCCGTCAACGAAAAGCTCTTTGACTTAATCGGAGACACGGCGATTATTTTTGACGGCGATAAACCCGAATTAATAGAAGATTATATTGATGAATTGAAAGGAATTATATCCGAATGAAAATACCAAAAAGAATTGCATCGGTCGTTATTAATTCTCTTAAAGGCGGCGTTGTTCCGAGAATCGGTCTGCCTTATATAACCGTCGGCAGAGAGACGGAAATCAATGCTTTGCTGCATGATGTTGATATCATTGCAGATGGCGGCGCAAGCTTTCGCTTCATTGTCGGCCGCTACGGAAGCGGCAAAAGCTTTCTTCTCCAAACTATCAGAAATTATGTTATGGACAGAAATTTTGTTGTTGCCGATGCTGACCTTTCGCCCGAAAGACGGCTTCAGGGAACAAAGGGGCAAGGCTTGGCAACCTATAAAGAGCTTATCCGCAATATTTCAACAAAAACAAGACCCGAGGGCGGTGCGCTCACTTTGATTCTTGACCGCTGGATAAGCGGCGTTCAGAGCGAAACTGCGGCTGAAAGCGGGCTTGATGTCAACGCTCCCGAGTTCTCAAAGCTTGTTGAGAAAAAGATATATGAAGTTGTTAATTCTCTGAGCGAAATGGTTCACGGCTTTGACTTTGCAAAGCTTCTGACCATTTATTACAGATCCTATGTTGACGGAAATGACGAAAATAAAGCAAAGGTTGTTAAATGGTTCAGAGGTGAATATGCAACCAAAACCGAGGCAAAAAACGAACTCGGCGTTAATATTATCATCACCGATGACGATTGGTATGAATATATTAAGCTCTTTGCGGCTTTTCTGAAAAAAGCGGGATATAACGGCTTGCTTATCCTCATTGATGAGCTTGTTAATATTTATAAGATTCCAAATTCAATAACAAGGCAGTATAATTATGAAAAAATACTGACAATGTATAATGACACCTTGCAGGGAAAAGCGTCTCATCTCGGCATAATCATGTGCGGCACTCCGCAATGTATTGAAGACACAAGGCGGGGAGTATACAGCTATGAAGCTCTGCGTTCAAGGCTGTCGGAGGGCAGATTCGGCAGAGAGGGCGTAAAAGATATGCTTGCGCCCGTTATCAAGCTTCAGCCCTTGACGAATGAAGAACTTCTTGTTCTGATTGAAAAGCTTGCCGATATTCATGCAACATTGTTTGAATACGAACAGACGCTTAATCAGGTTGACTTAATTAATTTCATTAAAATAGAACTTGGCAGAATCGGCGCTGACAGCAACATCACGCCGAGAGAGGTTATCCGTGATTTCATTGAACTGCTGAATATTGTTTATCAAAATCCGCAGATAAAGGTTACCGAGCTTTTGAATTCGGAAACCTTTGATTTTGCAAAATCGCAGATTGATTCGGATGAAGCTGTTGACGATGAGTTTGCCGAATTTGAAATATAAGGTGAAAAGATGAATATTTTTGACAGGTATGCGCCTTTTGTTCAGGATTTTATTTACCGCAATAATTGGGAATCACTAAGGGCGATTCAGGTTGCCGCCGCTGACGCAATATTCAATACCGATGATAATGTTTTGCTCTCGGCGTCAACTGCCTCGGGCAAGACTGAAGCGGCGTTTTTCCCTATTCTTACTCTTTTTTCGGAAGATATCCCCCGCTCAGTTGGTGCTATTTATATCGGTCCGCTGAAAGCTCTGATAAACGATCAGTTTATGAGACTTAACGATCTTTGCGCCGAAGCGAATATTCCGGTCTGGCATTGGCACGGTGATGTTCCGCAGTCGCATAAAAACAAAATGCTTAAAAATCCGTCGGGTATTCTCCAAATAACTCCCGAGTCCCTTGAAGCTCTTCTTTTGCATAAGCATTCTTATATCCCGAAGCTTTTCGGAGATTTGCGCTTTATTGTTATTGACGAGGTTCATTCTCTGATGCGTGGCGACAGGGGAGGACAGACCCTTTGTTTGATTGAAAGGCTGTCAAAGCTTGCGGGAGTAAACCCACGCAGAATCGGTCTTTCGGCAACAATAGGCGATCTTGAATCAACGGGAAAATTTCTTTCAAGCGGAACGGGAAGAAATACCGCAATTCCGAAAATCGAAGCAAAAGGCATAAAATGGCGGCTATCAATGGAGCATTTTTATATTAACGGTCCTCAGGCTTCGCAGGATAAGGAAGAAAATAACTCTATGCCGGAGCTTGACATTGCAACCGATAAAGCTCCCGATAATGCCGACCCCGGTATGGCTTATATTTTTGAACATACGAGAGGCAAAAAGTGCCTTGTGTTTGTGAATTCAAGGGAAGAATGTGAGACTGTCACAACAACTTTGCGCCAATACTGCGAAGCGAAAAACGAACCCGACAGGTTTCTCATTCATCACGGCAATTTATCCGCTTCATTCAGAGAGACCGCCGAAGCGGTAATGAAAGACGATTCTCAGAACTGCACAACCGTTACAACCGCAACGCTCGAACTCGGAATAGATATCGGCAGGCTTGAAAGAGCTTTTCAGATTGATGCACCGTTCATGGTTTCATCTTTTCTTCAGCGTATGGGGCGCACGGGCAGGCGGGATATGCCGCCCGAAATGTGGTTTGTAATGCGGGAGGAAC
>JBJEQD010000061.1:0-9536 GCA_051881575.1 Acutalibacteraceae bacterium
TTTTCACTCTTCTTTCTGTCCACTAATCTTGACAAGTTTCGGTGCGGATAGGCTCTGCCTATGACCGATTGTAATTGCTCCGCAAAAGCTGATTTTTGAGTGAATAGTGAAGAAGTAAAAGGTAATAGGTTCACGGTAGGGCGGGGGCTTGCTCCCGCCGTCTGTTTGTCATGTCGTATTTGTTGAAAAAAACGATTTTTCGGTAGGGAACGCTGTCCTCAGCGTTCCGATAAAACAGCAGAAATCATCGGCAACACGGTAGGGGCGAACTGCGTTCGCCCGCCGTAAAATGCGCAAATTTTATAATCCGTTGAATCGATTTTTTATGCGGGACGGGCGACCCGTCCCCTACGGTTTTGGTCTGAAAACGAACAAATTCACAAACGCTCCGTAGGGACAGCCCTTGCGGCTGTCCGTGAAAATACATCAAATCCCACGGAACGCTGGGGACAGCGTTCCCTACGGGTCTTGTGATAATTCATATAATTCAGCAGACTCAATCCTTCGGTCGGCGATTGAAAACGAAATAATTCACGGAAAATCCGTAGGGTTCGGCGTCCCCGACGAACCGATTCGCCGCAGGCGAATAATGAAAAATCCATTCGGGACGATGTGGGCATCGTCCGCTACAAACCGGAAATTGTCAGTCTGTATACGCACCATTTGCAGAATTATTTATAAGTTCAAAAAGCAATTTTTCTTTCATTTCTTCAAGCTCTGTGTTGCTTGGACGGTTGGATTCTTTATACATCTTTTTGAGAGGATACCACCAAATAGGCCCTTTTTCATTCTCTCCATGACCTTCCAAGTCACCTTTTCTTCTGGGAGTTAAATGCCAATGTAAATGACCGTCTCCCATACCGAGAAGCTCATAATTCATTTTATCACAAGGAAATGCTTTTTCTGTTGCAGCAGCAACATCAGCCATTTCAGACAAAAACTTGTTACGAAATTCATTGTCTAGTTGACTTAATTCTGTCTTATGCTCTTTACAAAGAAAAAGTGTATATCCATAAAAATGCTGAAAATCCCCAATAACTATATATCCTGTTTCAAGTTCCTTTACAAAATATGGATTAGTACCGTTTTTTATCATTTCGATTCTATCGCAAATCAAGCACATATTTATATCCCTTCAAATTCCACTTGTTTAAATATTAAATTAATATTTAAAATCCGAATAAACAACCTTTGTTTCAAGATCCGAGGTTGCTTCGCTGACCTTGACAAAAGTATATTTGATGTCTTTGAGGACTGCGCTCATCTTTATATTATGGGTGAGAGAGGCAAAGCGGTTATTTTCAACGCCGATTTTTGCGTTAATGGTAACGCTTGTTGTGTTAATTGTTATCGAACCGACGCTTGCGCCCGCCTCGGCAAGACCCGAATTTATTTCGTTGATATCCTTATAATCGTCTGTGAATCTGCCCAGAGCGCTGTTTCCCTTTAAAGGATTCTTTTCGTTTTTAACCGTAATGCTGACGATATAATACTTTTTATCCTCTGAAAGCTTGCAGGTGGCGGCAGTAACATCGGATTCTTTGAGACTGCTTTTAACGAGCGATTTGCCGTCAAACGAGCCTTTCTTAACCGTTTCGGTTGAGCTGCCCTCGCCGAGAAAATTGCCGACGGTTTCACGCACAACGCTGATGTTCGCAAGAGCGCCCATTTTGAGATTGTTCAGCGAGGTTGTTCTGGATTTCGTATATCCCGGCTTTGCCTTTGCGGCATTTGCGGCGGCGGAATTATAAAGATTGACAATATCCTTTTTGCTCGTCGGAGCAGTAACCGCCTTTTTGGTGGTTGCCGGTTTGGTTGTTGCTTTTGTTGTCGGAGCCTTGGTGGTTACGGGCTTTGCGGTTGTCGGCGCCTGCGTTGTCGGAGTCGCTGTGGTCGGCGCAGTTGTGGTCGGCGCTTCGGTTGTCTCCGGTTCCGTTGTCTGAGCTTCGGTCATTGCCGTGGTTTCGGCTGTGATTTCGCTTACGGAAGCTTCCTGAGCCGTGGTTTCGGTCGGAGCCTGTGTTGTAGTAGTGGTGGTTGTTGTTTCGCCGTTGTCGGTTTTGCCCGAGCAGGCGGCAAATGAAAACAGAATCAATGCCGCAGAGAGAAAAGCGGCAGTCCTTTTTAAAATATTCATTGAATAATCCTCCATGTGTATTTATATATACATAATAACACATACTTAGCTGTTTTTCCACAGCTTTTTTAATTTTTATCTCTTGCAATGGGAGAGTTAGTTTGCTATAATTAGCTGTATTAATAAATCCTAAGGGGGAAACACCATGTTCAAGAAATTAACGGCGGCGGCACTTGCGCTTATTATGATTCTGCCGCTGTCAGCAGCTCCCGCATCAGCCGCAGACGCAACGGCAGAGAAAAACTATACGATTTCAAACCCCTATGAAACGGTCGATTGGGACAGCTGGAATGCTTATAAGACCCAGCTCCATTGCCACACCAACGCAAGCGACGGTGCATCGAGCATTGCAGACACCGTTGAAGCTTATTATGCCGCAGATTACGACATTCTTGCGCTCACCGACCACATGACTCTCGGCGTTCAGTGGGATCAAAAGCCCGAGGTTGTTTCTCTCATGCGCCTTGTAAAGTATCAGCGCACGGGATTCAGCGAGCTTGTTCCTCTCACGAGCGAGAGAAGGCAGGAAATTCTGAACGGCGTCGGCAGAAACGGCAGACCCATGCTTGAGGTAACAACCGGCGTTGAGCTTAACGGCGCAGTTCCTCAGAACAGCCACATCAACGGCTACTTTACCGATTACGGTCAGGGACTTATCGGAATTGACGGCGACTATGAAACCCCCGCAGCCGAAGTCGGCAAGAGAGGCGGCGTTACCTTCCTTGACCATCTCGGAGACTATACTCACGCAGGCGACGAAAACGACCCCGAAATTTCAAAGGACGACCTCTATGTCAGAAAATTCTCAAGAATTTTCCTTGATATTCCCTCATGCCTCGGCACGGGCATCAACAGCGCTCAGGATATTCAGACCAAGTGGGACAGAGTTCTCTACGATGAAATTCTTCAAAAGACAATTCCCTACGGCGTTGTTCCCTGGAGCTTTTCATTCAGCGATTCCCATTCCGACACGGTTGACCAGGTTGACAGAGCTTTTACGGTTCACATGATGAAAGAGTTGACCGTTCCCGAGCTTCGCAGAAGCATGGAGGACGGAACATTCTTCTGCATCTGCCGCTCCGCAAGAGCCGAAATGGGCGATGATTGGCTCGGCAAGGGCGCATATCCCGAGGTCAGCAGAATAACCGTTGATCAGAACGAGGATAAAATCACGATTTCCGCTACGAATTACGATAAAATTGTCTGGGTTTCAAACGGCGTTGAGATTGCTCAGGGCGCAAGCATTGACCTTGACGATTATTCCGATTCCGTCGGCTGCTATGTCAGAGCCTATATTCAGGGCCCCGGCGCTGTCTGCTATGTTCAGCCGTTCGCATTGAGCGTTGAGGGCGAAACCCTTGAAAAAGAGGATATCGCTCCCGTTCACAACTATTCATATGTTCTCAGAAAAATTATTACTTTCCTTGATAATTATGTTTTCTCGAAATATTCCCTTGTCAGACTCGGCTGGAATTGGCTTGCTTCCGATTGGGGATTCACCGTTCCGAATAAATAATAAAGGAGAGAAACCGTAATGAAAAAAAGAAATTCTTTGATATTCACAAAAGCAGTTGCGCTTTTCCTTTCGCTTATTTTCATCTGCTCCGCCGTAACTCCCGCTTTTGCGGCTGACGGTGAAACCGCAAAGGCTGAAAAGAACTACATAATTGATAACCCCTATAAAGATATCGATTGGGATACTTGGGGAAGCTACAAAACCCAGCTTCACAGCCACACCACCGCAAGCGACGGCTACCTCACCATCCACGAATATGTTCAGGAGCACTATGATTACGACTATGATATAGTTGCTCTCACCGACCACGGAACCATAAACAAGGGCTGGAACCAAGCGCCGGATCTTGTTCCGCTTCTTCGCTTCATCAAAAGAGATCGCACCAAAATGGCGGATATCATTCCTTTGACCGAAGAAGAATATGCCGCATATCAGAACGGCACGGCAAAATCCGAGCAAAGCTCCGAATATCCAGTGACAAGAACTCATACCAACGGAATGCTCGATGTTCCGAAAGGCATTGAGCTGAACATGGCAACTCCCGTTGCGGACTGCCATCTGACAGGCTATTTCTGCGACTACGGCCAGGGTCTTGCAGGCGTTTTCGGCGACTATGAAACCCCCTCAAAGGGAGTTAAAGAGGCGGGCGGCATTTCGTTCCTCTCTCATGTCGGCGAATATGTTTACACAGATAAGGATTCCGAAGACCATGTAGGTCAGAAGATAGACGACTATTATCCGTCAAAATTCGCAAGAATTTTCCTCGACAATGCGGGTTCATCACTCGGCATGGGCATTAACAGCGCAACCGACGCTCACACCCGCTGCGACAGAATCCTTTATGACCAGGTTCTTCAGAAAACAATTCCCAACGGCGTTGTTCCCTGGGGCAACACCTTTGCGGATTCTCACAACATGAAGTCAGTCAACGACGCTTTCACAATGACTTGGATGAAAGACTTCAATATGGATGCATTCAGAGAAAGCCTTGAAAAGGGTCAGTTCTTCTCAATCTCCTATTATTCAAACGGCGTTGAGCTTAACGGAATGCCCGAGATTCCCGGCTTTGACGAGGATAAAGCGGATGAGCAGAAGCTTGCAAACGCTCCCACACCCAATGTCACAAGGCTGACCGTCGATCAGTATGCCGACACCATCACCGTTGAGGGCGTTAACTTCAAATACATAACATGGGTATCAAACGGCAATGTTCTCAGGCGTGATACCGTTACCGACGGCAAGGCAACTCTCGACCTTCACGACGAAAACCTTGAGGCGGAGCCTTATCTCTATGTCAGATTTTATATCACCGACGAGGAGGGCAAGAATAACGGCATCTGCTATTCTCAGCCGCTTGTTCTCCATGTTGAGGGCGAAGATTTTGAACCCGTTGAAGTTCCCAAGACGAGAGACCTGCCCTATTATCTCAGACTGCTCGTTACGGTTCTTGACTGGACGGTATTCAAATTCAACCCGATTGTCTGGATATTCAAATATTTTGCGCTCGGATACAATGTATTCGATAATTTCTTCAATGCATATTGAGGCTGAACCGAAAGGAAACCTAATTTTATGGCGAAATATCTTATTGTCAACGCAGATGATTACGGAATGTGCCATTCCGCAAACGAAGCGGTTGCAGAGCTGTTTGAGAAGGGCTTTCTCAAATCTTCAACCATTATGATGCCCTGCCCTGCGGCAAAGGAGGCGGTTGATTTTTCAATCGCTCATCCCGAATACGCAATCGGAATTCATCTGACTATGACAAGCGAATGGAAAAAATACCGCTGGAAGCCTCTCACGGGCGGCAAATCGCTCGTTGACAAGGACGGCTACATGTGGCACGAGAGCGACGAGGTTGAAAAAAACGCCGATTATAAAGAGCTTGAAGCCGAAATCAGAGCGCAGATCGACCTTGCTCACAGCATGGGCATGAAGCCCTCGCATATTGATAACCACATGGGTTCGCTCTACGGTCATTATACCGGCAGGCTCAGTCTCGGCAAGCTTGCAATCAGAGTCTGCGGCGAATACGGCTATGCCTACCGAGTGTTCACAAAACACGACAAACGCATTTGTCCGAAAGGCGTGCCTTATCCGCTTTATGCGGGTCTGACCTTCCTCATCAGGCATTGGGGCAAAAAATACAATGTTGTTATTCCCGATTATCTGCTGTTCCCCGATTGGAATAACAAAATGCGTGAAAGCTACGAAACCTACAGAAGCGAAATTCTCAAAATCTGGACGGATATTCCCGACGGAGTGACCGAAACCTTTGTTCATCCATCGATTGAAAGCGATGAAATAAAGAATATCACCGCCCTGTGGCGTGACAGAGTTTGGGAATACCGGCTCATGAAAGACCCCTATGTTAAAAAATATCTTGAGGATAACGGCGTTCAGCTTATAAGCTACAGAGAGCTTATCGAGATGAAAGGCGGAAAGGTTCGGGGATAAATAATAATCTGCCGCTTCGGGTGATTGCCCGGAGCGGCATTTTTTGGTTGCGAAACAGTGCCTTTGCATATTGACAAAATTTGATTTGCAAGTTATATTTTTATCAGTATTTCATTAAATTTTTGAATCGGAGGTTCGGCGGTGAAGTCTGACGAAAGCGTAATCGGAATCCTTGCCCATGTTGACGCAGGAAAAACAACCCTGACCGAATCAATTCTTTACAAAACGGGCGCAATCCGTCATTTCGGCAGGGTTGACAAAAAGGATTCCTGGTTTGATTCCCATGAGCTTGAAAGAAGCAGGGGAATCACCATTTTTTCAAAACAGAATCCGTTTAGGCTCGGAGAAAAGCGTTTTACCCTTGTTGATACCCCGGGTCATACCGATTTTTCCGCCGAAATGGAGCGCACTCTCGGTGTGCTTGACTACGCCGTGCTCGTTATTGACGGCACGGGCGGCGTGAGAAGCCACACCGAGACGATTTGGCGTCTGCTCGGCGAATACAAGGTTCCGTCATTCATTTTCATCAACAAAATGGACAGAGCCGAGGAGGGCAGAGAAAAACTGCTCGGCGAGCTTAAAAACCGATTTGGCGACGGCTTTGTTGACTTTTCCTGCGGCGATGAAATGCGTATTCTTGAAGATGTTTCAATGCTCAGCGAGGATTTGCTCGGCGAATATCTTGACGGAAACACCGACGGAGAGTTCTGGCAAAGGAGCATTGCCGATGCAATAGCGGAAAGGCGGCTTTTCCCCTGCTTTTTCGGCTCTGCGCTGAGCGGAGACGGCGTTGACGGGCTTCTCGAAGCGATTGAAAAGCTGACCGTTCCGAAAGAATATCCCGAGGAGTTCGGCGCAAGGGTCTATAAGGTTCTTTATGATTCAAAAGGCTGTCGGCAGACCTTTTTGAAGGTGACGGGCGGAGTGCTTTCGGTCAAAATGCCGCTCGGCATTGAAAAAGCGGACAGAATCAGAATTTATTCGGGCGAAAAAGCCGAAAATGCCGAAAAAATAAAAGCAGGCGGAGTCTGCGCCGTTGAGGGGCTGAGGTCTGCCGAGCCGGGAGATGTTCTCGGGGCTGACGGCAGGCGGTTCAGCCGCCCCGCAAAGCTTCGCCCGATGCTTGCGGCGGGGGTTGAAATCCTTGATTCAACCGATTTTCACGATGCGCTCCGAAAGCTGAGAATGCTCGGCGAGGAAATGCCCGAGCTGTCGGTTCAATGCTTTTCGTCGGGCGGCGTTGAGCAGATTCAGATTCAGGTCATGGGCAGAATCCAGCTTGAAATTCTGAAAGAGCTTGTCGCCGAACGGTTCGGAATGGCGATTGATTTCGGTGCATGCAGAATTTTATATAAAGAAACAGTGGCTTCGCCCGTCATGGGCTACGGTCACTATGAGCCGCTTCGCCACTACGCCGAGGTTCATCTGCGGATAGAGCCTGCGCCGAGAGACAGCGGAGTTACGGCAGAGAGCGAATGCAGCCTTGAAGTGCTCGATTCAAACTTTCAGAATGTTGCATTAACGCATATTCTCGAAAAAGAACATAAAGGAATTCTGACGGGTTCGCCGCTGACGGATGTTAAAATCGTCCTGACCGCAGGGCGTTCCCACCTCAAACACACCGAGGGCGGAGACTTCAGAGAAGCGGTCTACCGTGCCGTGCGTCAGGGGCTTGAAAAAGCGGAGAATATTCTGCTTGAGCCTTATTATTCATTCACTCTGCGTGTTCCGGGCGAATATGTGGGCAGGGCGATTTCGGATATTCAGCGGCTCTGCGGAGAATTTGACCCGCCCGAGATGACAGAGGAATATGCAACAATCAAGGGCTGTGCCCCGGTTTCGGAATTTATGGATTATCCTCGGGAGGTTACGGCATACACGGGCGGCAGAGGCTCGGTTTCGCTGAGCGAAAACGGATACCGACCGTGCCATAACGCCGCCGAGGTGATTGAAAAAATCGGTTACGAAAAAGAAAGAGACCTTGAAAACCCGTCGTCTTCGATTTTCTGCTCCCACGGAGCGGGTTTTGAGGTCAAGTGGCAGGATGTTGACCGAATGAGACACATAAAAGACTAAAAAATTGCAGATACAAAAGGAGAAGTGACAGGAATGGCAAAAATAATCGGAGAAAAAATCGCCAATATCCCTTGGCAGGAGAAGCCGCAGGGCTGGCGTTATCCCGTCTGGCGCTACAGCGCAAATCCCATCATAACAAGAGACAATCTTTTTATGGCAAACAGCATTTTCAATTCTGCCGTTGTTCCTTACGGCGACGGCTTTGCGGGAGTTTTCAGAGTTGACTATTATTCCCGTGACCAGAGGCTTGTTACGGGCTTCAGCAAGGACGGAATTAACTGGGAGCTTGACGAAAAGGTGATTTTTGAGGGCTACGACCCGAGACTTTGCCTGCTTGATGGCAAATACTATCTCTCATGGGTCAATCACACGCCTCACGGCACAACCATAGGCATAGCGTACACAACGGATTTCAAGGAATGGACTCAGCTTGAGGACGCCTGCTATCCCGTTGCGAGAAACGGCGTGCTGTTCCCGAGAAAAGTCGGCGATGAATATATGCTGCTCATCCGTCCCTGCGACAGAGGCCACACGCCCTACGGCGATATTTTCCTCAGCAGAAGCAAGGATCTGACCTATTGGGGCAAACACCGCTTTGTCATGGCTCCCGTTAAGAATTGGGAGTCAACCAAAGTCGGCGCAGGCCCGACCCCGATTGAAACCGACGAGGGCTGGCTTTTGTTCTATCACGGCGTTCTCACGAGCTGCAACGGCTTCACCTACAGCATGGGTGCGGCGATTCTCGACCTTGAACAGCCTTGGATTGTCAAGCACAGAGCGGATTGCTTCCTGCTCTCTCCCCATGAGAATTACGAATGCGTCGGCGATGTTCCGAATGTTGTTTTTCCCTGCGCCGCTCTTGCGGACAGCGAAACGGGAAGAATCGCAATCTATTACGGCGCCGCCGATACCACGGTTTCAATGGCGTTCACAACGGTTGACGAAACGATTGATTTCATCAAAAAGAACGATTTAATTAAATAAAAAAATCGGGCTGATGCACTTAGATTTGTGCATCAGCCCGTTTTTCTTGCCAATGAATATTGACAGCATTTTTATTGCATTGATTTATCCGCTGACTTATCAATCCTCAGCCCTACGGGCAGCGATTTGCCTCCCTCGTGAGGGTGCGGGTTGCCGGTGGCAACCTCTGAGCGTATGCTCAGAAGCACCGACCGAGGCGGGAGCCGAGACGGTGGATTTTGAGAAGCAAAAGACGGAGAGAGTAAAAAGAAAACACAATGATTTTTGTTGCTCCGCAAAAGCTGATTAACTCCCTCAGAGCCTATGGCTCAGCTCCCTCAAGAGGCAATGTCATTAACTTAAGAGCGAAGAAAAAGTTGCACAAAA
>JBJEQD010000062.1:0-40095 GCA_051881575.1 Acutalibacteraceae bacterium
TGGTGGAGATGAGGGGGATCGAACCCCTTACCTCTTGAATGCCATTCAAGCGCTCTCCCAAGTGAGCTACACCCCCATGACTTTTGATATATTAGCACACTTTTTCCGAAAAATCAAGTACTATTTCAAAAAATATAGGATTTTTTGAAATATCGGTTTCTTTGACTCAATTTGTTTGCTTAATATACTTGAAATATACATTATTTCTTGATATAATAGCAATAATTATGGTGTATAATGGAGGAAATATGAACGGGAAACTGATTGTCATTGAAGGGCTTGACGGAAGCGGAAAATCAACTCAGGAGGAACTTCTGAAACAAAGTCTTTCAGATTTGGGCGTTAAGGTTAATTTCATTAAATTGCCGAATTACGGAGATCCTGCCTGCGAACCTGTTAAAATGTATCTTGCGGGAAGATTCGGCAAAAATCCCGAAGATGTTAACGCCTATGCCGCTTCGGCTTTCTTTGCGGTTGACAGATTCGTCAGCTATAACTGTTACTGGAAAGAAGCATATTTAAACGGCGAAGTTTTTCTTGCAGACAGATACACAACCTCCAATGCTTACCATCAGTTAAACAAAACCCCGAAATCCGAATGGGATTCATACCTTGAATGGCTCGAAGATTTTGAATATAATAAGCTCGGAATCCCGAAACCCGATTCGGTAATCTTTCTTGACATGCCCATTGATGTTTCTCAAAAACTCATGACGGGCAGATATAACGGCGATGAATCCAAAAAAGATATTCACGAAAAAAACATTGAATATCTTAAAAACTGCAAAGAAGCCGCCGATTATTCCTGCAAAAAGCTCGGTTGGAGCAGAGTTGTCTGCGGCAAAAACGGAGAACCGCTTCCGATAAACGAAATTGCCGAACAAATACTGATCGAAGTTAAAAAAGCTCTGAACATTGAATTATGATTAGATTTTCCGACAATAATGATATTAAAAAAATTGTAACTCTTTGGCATGAAGCTTTCGGCGACGGAGAAGATGAAATAATGTTTTTTCTCGCCAACAGGTACCGCCCCGAAAACACGGTTGTTTATGAAATTAACGGCGAAATTGCCTCCATGCTTTTTTTGCTTGAGGGTAAAATGAGCATAAACAGCAAAATCTATAATTCATATTATCTTTATGCCGCCTGCACTCTGAAAAAATATCGGGGCAGGGGGTATATGGGTGAGCTTTTAAGATTTGCCGAGAGAATCGCAGCGGAAAGAAATATCGGTTATATTTGTCTTTTACCCGGTGAAAGCTCATTATACAGGTATTATGAGAAATTCGGTTATAAGACAGCTTTTGCTAAGAAGATTTTAAAAATAAAGCGTGCAGATATTAATGAAAACTCAGATTCAATTGAGTTTACGGCGGATTATAATTCGTTTGATCTTGAAAAGCTGAGAGAAAATGCCTTAAACAAAACCGATCATTTTATTTGGGATAATCAATCAATAAATTATGCTTCAAAGCAGAACGAAATGTACGGCGGAAAGGCTGTCGTTACTTGTAATGGCTATTTGCTTTACAGCGTTGAGAGCAAAAAAATCGTTGTAAAGGAATGTACCTTTTCGCCGAAATATCTGAAAAGTATATCAGCTTTACTGCTTGAAAAAGAAAACGCTGATGAGATTATTTTCCATTTAGCGATGACCTTTCAGCAAATAATCGGCGCTTATGAAGATTTCCCCGGCGGAATGCTTCTTCCGCTCAGCAGCGAAGCGGAAATCGCTGCTTCCGAATTAAAAAACGCATATCTCGGTCTGACTCTTGACTGAACACGGAGGATAATACTAAATGTTTTATATCATTTTTGCTGACGGATTTGAAGAAGTTGAGGCAATAGCAACACTTGATGTAATCAGACGGGCAAAAATTGAAATCGAAAGCGTCGGTATCGGCTCAAAATCGATAACCGGAGCACACGGAATAAAAATAACCTGTGACAAATCCGAATCGGAAATTGAAATTAACGGTAATTTGAACGGAATTATTCTTCCCGGCGGTATGCCCGGCACAACCAATTTATTAAACAGCAAAACAGTTAATGATTCAATTGATTTCTGTTATAAAAATCATCTGTTTATTTGCGCAATTTGCGCCGCTCCGCTCATTCTCGGCAGAAAAGGCATACTGAAAGGAAGAAAAGCAGTTTGCTTCCCGGGCTTTGAAAATGAGCTTAAAGAAACATTTATTCCGGATAGTTTTGTCTGCCGTGACGATAATATAATAACCGCCAAGGGAATGGGCAGCGCAGTTAATTTCGGGTTGGAAATTGTTTCCGCTGTCTGCGGCAAAGAGACTGCCGAAAATCTAAAATCCACGCTTCAATGCTCATGATGAACAAAACGGATTTAAGAAAATTCTATAAATTGGTCAGACATTCGCTGACAAGCTCCGAAAAACAAAGAATCAACAATAATGTTTTTACCCGTTTAATAAATTCGGATGTCTATAAAAATGCGTCAGGCATTTTGTGCTATATTTCGGTTTCTGACGAGATTGACACATTGAATATAATTGAATATTCTTTAAAACGCGGCAAAACTGTCGGCGTGCCGTTTTGTGAAAACAAAGAAATGCGTTTTTACCGTCTTGATTCGCTCAATGACCTTGTTAACGGAAAATTCGGAATTCCGACTGTTGAACCGACTCACGCCTGCGAAATAACCGAATTTTCGCCGTTCATATGCCTTGTTCCGGGAATATGTTTTGATTTAAACGGCAACAGAATCGGCTACGGCGGGGGATATTATGACCGTTTTCTTTCGGAAAACAAGCTTATTTCTGTCGGTTTATGCTGTGAAAGATGCCTTTGCTCGGATATTCAGGCAGAAATATTTGATATAAAAACAGACTTTATTTTAACCGAAAACAGACTGATAACTTCAAAAAACAGGGAGGCTTCTACATATGAATAATGATGAAAACAACAAAAGGGAGCATCCTTTCAGAGTTAATATTGAGGATGACGGATTTCTTAACCCCGATGAGCTTGACAAGCTCACTCCGCCGGAGCCGATTTCACACAGAAAATTTGAAGTTCATATTGATGAAGATGACGAACCGTCTCTTGATTTTGACAATCAGCTTCCCGAATATAAAGGTGAAATCTACTTCTCAAATGTTAAACCGAAAAGAGCTCAGCCCGCACCTGCTCCTCAGGAAAAACGCCCTGCGCCTTCAAAACCGGCTAAAAAGAAAAAATTCAACTCTTTTCTTGCCGTATTCTGCGCTGTCGTTTTGATTTTTACAACGGCTCTTTCCGCTCTTGCAATTTCATGCATCAATGATGTTCTTGCAATCAGCAGAACCAACGAAAAAGTCAAGGTTACAATTCCAAAAGACGCAACGACGGATGAAATAATTGATATTCTCGGCGATGAAGGGCTTGTTAAACAGAAGTGGTTTTGCAGGATATATTATAAAGGAATAGAATTCCTCAAAAACTTCGGAGATGATGAAAAACCCGCCGCTCCCGTTTATCTCAGCGGTGTTTATACCGTTGAAAAGAATCTCGGTCTTGAAGGCTTTTTGACCGAATTCAAGGAAGTTCAAAGATCGGCAAAAACAATAACCTTGATTTTCCCCGAAGGCTGGACTGTTTATCAAATCTTTGATAAAATTGCCGAATTCGGAGTCTGCTCAAAGGACGAGCTTATTGCTTCGCTTAAATCAACCGAATTTGAACAGGATTTTGTTTCAGGTATTCCCGATAATCCCAACAGAACCTTTAAGCTTGAAGGATATCTTTATCCTGACACCTACGAATTTTATGAAAAAAGCGATGCAAACAGCATAATCAGAAAATTCCTTGACGGTTCAGAGAATAAATGGACCGATGAATATGAACAGCAGAGAATTAAGCTCGGTCTTACCCGTGATGAGGTTATAATTATTGCTTCAATAATTCAGCGTGAAGCTGCAAACAAGGAGCAAATGAGCCTCATTTCATCGGTAATTCATAACAGACTCAACAACTCTGTTTCATGGCCGACTCTCGGTTGCGATTCAACCGCAAATTATATCAAGAATTATGTCAGACCCAATGTTTCTTCTTCCGATGCGATTATCTTTGAGCAAAGCTACAATACCTATTATTGCAAAGGTTTGCCGCCCGGACCGATTTGCAACCCCGGAGACGATGCAATCAAAGCCGCTCTTTATCCCGACGACACGAATTATTACTATTTCAGGCACGATAAATACGGCGAAATTTATATGGCAAGAACGCAGGCGGAGCACGATGAGAACGGTAACAAGGTTCTCAGAGCAAACAGCCGATAGGAGTTTTTATGAAAGTTATTACCAAGCCCGAATTGCTCGCTCCTGCGGGAGATTTTGAAAGGCTTAAAACTGCCGTTGAATACGGCGCCGATGCGGTTTATCTCGGTTCGGATTGCTTCGGAATGAGAACCGCTGCGGCAAGCTTCGGCGGCGATGAATTAAAAAAAGCCTGCGATTATGCAAAATCAAACGGTGTTAAGGTTTATTTAACCTGCAACACCGTTCCCCGAAGCAGCGAGCTTTCAGCTCTGCCGTCATTCCTTGAATATGCGCAGGAAAGCGGTGTTGACGCTTTAATCATAACGGATATCGGCGTTCTGGAGCTTGCAAAAAAATATGCGCCTAAAGTTGAAATTCATATCTCAACTCAGGCGGGGATAACCAACTATGCTTCGGCATGTGCATTCTATAATTTAGGCGCAAAACGAATTGTAACTGCAAGAGAGCTTTCGCTTTCAGAAATTGCCGAAATAAGAGCCAAAACGCCGAAAGATCTTGAAATTGAATGCTTTGTTCACGGCGCAATGTGCGTATCGTTTTCGGGCAGATGTCTGCTCTCAAATTATATGACGGGCAGGGATTCCAACAGGGGAGACTGCGCTCAACCTTGCAGATGGAATTACTCGCTTGTTGAAGAAAAGCGCCCCGGAGAATATTTCCCGATTGAGCAGGATAAATCGGGAACTTACATAATGAATTCACGGGATATGTGCCTGATTGAGCATATCCCAGAGCTTTCTGAAGCAGGCATAAACAGCTTTAAAATTGAAGGCAGGGCTAAATCCGCTTATTATACCGCAGTCTCCGTTAATGCTTACAGATGTGCGCTTGACGGCTATGAAGCATCGGGTTTTGCCTCGGATTATAAACCCGAACAATGGATTATTGATGAAGTCAGAAAAGTCAGCAACCGTAAGTATTGCACGGGGTTCTATTTTTCAAGCCCGATGGATGATGCTCAGATCTTTGAAAACGGCGGCTATGTCAGGGAATGGGATGTTGCCGCAATAGCCGAAAAATGGGAAAACGGAGTTCTTTATGCTTCGCAAAGAAACAGGTTCTTTGAGGGCGACGAGCTTGAAATTATGATAAAAGGCAAAAAGCCCGTTAAAGTTACCGTAAAGAATCTTAAAAACGGAGACGGAGAAATAATAGATAATGCACCTCATCCGATGATGAAGCTCAGCTTTGACTGCCCCGTTGAAGTTCCGTGCGGAGCGTATCTGCGCATGGAAAGAAAAGGGGGAGCAATTCTGTGAATTACACCGTCTTTTTGCCAATTATTATTCTGTTTTTGATTTTATATTTTCAAAGGAAAAGAGAACAGGATGTCAGAAGAATAATAAGGAAACGAAAGAAAAGAGGAATTACTGATATGAGTGACATATTTAACAGATATATCGGCAAAGACTGCTTGGTTTATCTTTCAAACGGAAGCTCGGTTATTGAATGCTCTGTTGTCGGAGTATCGGATAACTTTCTGACCGTTAAAACAAAAGACGGCGAAGAAATGCTGAATATTGATTATCTTGTCAGAATCAAAGAACACCCCGTTAATAAAAACGGCAAAAAGAAAAGTGTTGTATTCTAAATAGTATAATTTCAACCATTTTCAAGAATTATAAGACATATCATTTGATATCGCCTTATAATTCTTTTTCTTTTGCAAAAACCGACAGATTGTGCAGCCTCTTGACTTTGCTTCAAGATATGGTATAATAGTATCGGTAAAATTTGCTTGTTTGGAGGATTGACCCCATGGCTAAAAAGCCCGAATATAATGACGAAAGCATTGTTGCCCTCAAAGGAGCCGACAGAGTCAGAAAAAGACCTGCCGTTATTTTCGGCTCAAACGCTCTTGACGGCTGTGAGCATGCTGCTTTTGAAATTATTTCAAACTCAATCGACGAGGCGAGAGAGGGCTACGGCGATAAGATTATCGTAACCCGTTTTTCGGATAATTCAATCGAGGTTCAGGATTTCGGCAGAGGCATTCCCGTTGACTTCAATAAAAAAGAGGGAAGATTCAATTGGGAGCTTGTTTTCTGCGAGATGTATGCCGGCGGAAAATATGACACCAACAGTAACGGAAGCTATGAATATTCTCTCGGTCTGAACGGTCTCGGTCTTTGCTCAACGCAGTATTCATCCGAATATATGGACGCTGAAATTCACACGGGCGGTTATAAATATCTTCTGCATTTTGAAAAAGGCAATCCCGTCGGTGAAATGATAAAAGAGGAATATAACAAGCGTGACACGGGAACAAGAATAAAATGGAAGCCCGATCTTGAGGTTTTCACGGATATCGACATTCCTCTTGAATATTTTCAGGACATGCTGAAAAAGCAGGCAGTTGTTAATGAGGGAGTCAGATTTATCCTTAAAAATCAGACCGGCAAAGGCTTTGAAACCTTTGAATATATTTATGAAAACGGCATTGAAGATTATGTTAAGGAAATTGTCGGCGATTCTGCCCTGACAAGTATTCAGACCTGGCACGGAGACAGAGTGGGCCGTGACCGTGAGGATCTTGACGATTATAAGCTCAAAATCAATATTTCAATGACTTTTTCAAATAAAATTCAGCTTAAAGAATTTTATCATAATTCAAGCTTTCTTGAAAACGGCGGCTCTCCCGATAAGGCAACAAGGCTCGGATTCGTTGCTCAGATTGATTCTTATTTAAGACAGAGCGGCAAATATCAAAAGAGCGACGGTAAAATAACATTCCAGGATATCGAGGATTGTCTTGTTCTTGTTATTTCGTCTTTTTCAACTCAGACCTCATATGCCAATCAGACCAAAAAGGCGATAACAAATAAATTCATTCAAGATGCAATGACGGAGTTTATCAAGCATCAGCTTGAAGTTTATTTTATAGAAAATCCCATTGAAGCCGATAAAATAGCCGATCAGGTGCTTATCAACATGAGAAGCCGTGTCAAGGCCGAGAAAACAAGACAGGGTCTGAAAGAATCTCTCATTCAGAATGTAGGAAGTCTCACAAACAGAATTCAGAAATTTGTTGATTGCCGCAGCAAGGATAAAGAAATCCGTGAACTGTTTATCGTTGAGGGTGATTCGGCTCTCGGTGCCTGTAAACAGTCAAGAAATTCCGAGTATCAGGCTATCATACCTGTCAGGGGTAAAATTCTCAACTGTCTGAAATCGGAATATGACAGAATATTCAAAAGTGACATTATAACTGACTTAATAAAAGTTATCGGGTGCGGAGTTGAAATCGGAGCAAAGCAAAAGAAAGGTAAGGATATGATATCCTTTAACCTTGATTTGCTTCGCTGGAGCAAAATAATAATCTGTACCGATGCCGATGTTGACGGCTTCCATATCCGAACCCTTATTCTGACAATGATTTACAGATTAATGCCGACTCTTTTTGAAGAAGGCAAGGTTTTTATTGCCGAATCGCCGCTTTATGAGATAACCTGCGGCGATGAAACCTGGTTTGCATATACCGAAAAAGAGAAAGCAGAAGCAATTGCAGAAATCGGCGATAAAAAATATACCGTTCAGCGTTCAAAAGGTCTCGGCGAAAACGACCCGGATATGATGTGGCTGACAACCATGAACCCCGCAACAAGGCGGCTAATAAAAATAGAGCCTTCTTACGCTCAGGAAACCGCAGATATGTTTGACCTTCTTCTCGGCGATAATCTCACGGGCAGAAAAGAGCATATCGCCGAAAACGGTCATCTTTATATTGACATGGCAGATGTTTCATAATTAAAATAACGGAGAAAAATATATGGCTAAAAAACCTAAAAAAAGCGTTGATAAAAATGCTGAAACCCTCGACGCTAAAACCCACATTCCCGGGGCGGGCGAGGTAGTAAACCAGCAAATTGTCAACACTCTTGAACTGAATTTCATGCCCTACGCCATGAGCGTCATTATGTCCCGAGCCATTCCCGAAATTGATGGATTTAAGCCGTCTCACAGAAAAATTCTTTATACGATGTATAAAATGGGTCTGTTGACGGGCAACCGCTCAAAATCCGCAAATATCGTCGGCAGAACAATGCAGCTCAACCCTCACGGAGACGCCGCAATTTATGAAGCAATGGTTCGTCTTTCAAAAGGCTATGAGGCTCTACTTCACCCTTATGTTGATTCAAAGGGTAACTTCGGTAAAGCTTATTCAAGGGATATGATGTGGGCTGCTTCAAGATACACCGAAGCAAAGCTTGACAAAATCTGCGCCGAGCTTTTTGCGGATATCGATAAGGACACGGTTGATTTTGTCGATAACTATGATAATACGATGAAAGAGCCGACGCTCCTTCCCGTAACATTTCCGAGCGTTCTTGTCAATGCAAACACGGGTATCGCTGCAGGAATGGCAAGCTCAATTTGCTCATTTAACCTTGAAGAAGTGTGCAACACAACAATTGAGCTTCTGAGAAATCCGAAGCACGATGTTTCCGAAACCCTGAAAGGTCCCGATTTTGCAGGCGGCGGTCTGCTTGTATATAACCGTGATGAAATGGAAAGCATTTATAAAACAGGCAGGGGAGGCTTCAAGGTTAGAGCGAAATATGTTTATGACAAAGCCAACGGCTGCATTGATGTTATTCAGATTCCGCCAACAACAACCTCCGAAGCGATTATCGATAAAATAATCGAGAAAATCAAAGCAGGCTCTATCAAAGAAATCAGCGATATCAGAGACGAAACCGATAAAACGGGTCTTAAAATTACAATTGATATCAAAAAGGGGACTGATCCCGATAAGCTGATGAAAAAGCTTTATGATACAACTCCGCTTCAGGACACTTTTTCATGCAATTTCAATGTTCTTATTAACGGATATCCGAAGGTTCTCGGAGTTGCCGAGCTTCTCAACGAGTGGATTGCATTCAGAACGAACTGCATAAGACGCCGAACGGCATTTGACCTTAAAAGAGCTTCCGACAGGCTTCATCTGCTCCGTGGTCTTGAAAAGATTTTGCTTGATATCGACAAGGCTATCAAGATAATCAGAAATACGGAAGAAGAAGCCGAGGTTGTTCCGAATCTTATGATCGGCTTCAAAATTGATAAAATTCAGGCAGAATATGTTGCCGAAATTAAACTTCGCCACTTAAATAAAGAATATATTTTGAAGCGGCTTCAGGACATTGAAAAGCTTGAAGATGCAATCAAGGATCTCAACGATATTCTTGACAATCCCAAGAGGATTAAGCAGATAATTATATTTGAGCTGAAAGAAGTTATAAAGAAATATTCGATGCCGAGAAAAACGGAGATTATTTATTCTTCGGAAATTGATGATTCTCCGCTTGAAGAAGAAGTTCCGGATTATCCCGTCAATATTTTCTTTACCCGTCAGGGATATTTCAAAAAAATCACTCCGCTCTCTCTCAGAATGAGCGGAGCGAATAAGCTGAAAGACGGAGACGAAATAGCTCAGACATTTGAAACAACAAACGCAAAAGAGCTTTTGTTCTTCACCAATAAATGCCAGGTTTATAAAACATCTGCCGCCGCATTTGATGACACAAAGGCAAGCGTTCTCGGAGACTATATCCCCGCAAAGCTTGAAATGGAAGACGGGGAGTTCCCGATTTATCTTGCCGTAACAGGGGATTACAGCGGATATATGATGTTTTTCTTTGAGAACGGCAAAGCGGCCAAGATAGATATGAAAGCATATCAGACCGTCACAAAGCGAAAGAAGCTTATCAAAGCATTTTCGGATAAATCTCCGGTTGCCTGCGTTATGCAGCTATCCGAAGATAAGGAGCTTGTAGTTTCTTCAAGCGCCGGCAGACATCTGCTTATTAATACTGCGGTTATTCTTCCGAAAACCACAAAGGACACAATCGGAGTCGGAGTTTTAACGCTCAAAAAAGGTCACAGGCTTATGGGCGCAAGAGAATACCGTGAGGGCGAATTTGCAAAGCCACACAGATACAGGGCAAAGAATCTGCCCGCAGCAGGCGCACTTTTAAGCTCAGAAGATGAGGCAGAGCAAATAACATTTTAATAAAAAACCGTTCAAAGTGGGTTGCCCGACTTTGAACGGCGGCAAATAAGATTTAGGTTATATTGCGTTTGAAGCGTATTAATTTCCGCAATCGTTAAACCGTTTGCGGCTTATTGTTCAGCCCCTGCGCATCAATCCTGAATATTATCTGCCCGCAGGGGAAAATACGCAAACGCAAGTCATTCATTTCCTCTGCGATAATAGCTTTACCGCTCTTTTGCGGTAAATTCAAAGCATATTTTGCTAAAATATATAAAAAAACTATTGCAATTGTTTTTAAAATGTGATAGAATCCATTAGTAAAATAATTTTTTGGAGGTTTATACCCATGGCATGGTATGAAATCGTTTTAGGCATTGTCCTTATTCTTACATCTCTTCTTATTATTGCCGTTGTTCTCATGCAGGAGAGCCGTGCTCAAGGTCTTTCAGGCGCAATCGCAGGCGGCGCAGACACTTTTCTCGGCAAGAGCAAAGGCAGAACAATTGATCAGAAACTTGCAAAGATCACAAAAATTTGTGCAGTCATTTTCTTTATTCTTTCTCTTGTTTCAACTCTCGTTGTTCTTTTCATTAAATAATTCGGTTTGCTTTTCAAGAGCTGTTCTTTCAAAGGAACGGCTCTTTTTCCTTTTTTAAGCTCCGCTTTCGGTAAACCTTTTTCTCAGCCTTTCAATTGCTTTTTTCTCAATTCTGCTGACATAAGAGCGTGAAATGTTAAGCTTCTTTGCAATTTGCTTCTGCGTCAGAGGTTCTGAATCATACAGCCCGTAACGCATGATGATTATTGTTTTTTCTCTCTCATCGCTCAGTTCCTCAACAAATCGGTAAAGCTTTGCCGAAGTGATTTTATCGTCAATATCGTCAGCTATCGTATCTTCAACGCTTATTATATCCATCAGCGTCAGAGGATTGCCGTCGCCGTCGGAATCAATCGGCTCATTGATTGAAATATCCTGTGAGCACTTTTTTTGACTTCTGAAATACATCAGGATTTCATTTTCAATACATTTTGAAGCATAGGTCGCAAGTTTTATTCCCTTGCTTTCATCAAAGGTGTTAACTGCTTTAATCAGCCCGATAGTACCGATTGAAATCAGGTCGTCCTGCTCGCCCGAGCCTGAATAATATTTTTTAACAATGTGAGCAACAAGCCTGAGATTATGTTCAATAATAACATTTTTAGCCTCTGCGTCTCCGGCTTTATAACGCTTCAGATACTCCTTTTCCTCTTTTGACGAAAGGGCAGGAGGGAAAGAGCCTCCGTTTTTTAAATGAAGGGCAAAAAACAAAAATCCTTTCGCTATTATTTCCGTTATCAGATTCAGCATAGCAACACTCCGTTCACTCAAAATTATATTAAAAGATTAGAATATAAATGCTGAAATAACCGAAAAATAACGAATTAATGACAATATAAAACTTGCATATTATAGTAAAAAGTTATATAATAATATAAAATATATTTACAGGGGTGCGGAACATGTCAAAAATCAAGCTTGGTGCTCAGCTTTATACTCTGCGTGATTACATAAAAAACTATGAGGACTGCGAACAGACCTTTAAATATCTTAACGATATCGGAATAAATGTTATTCAGATTTCCGGAATAGGTCCGATTCCCGCAGAAAAGGTTGCATATCTCGCTGAAAAATATAATATGGATGTCTGCGTTACGCACACCTCATTTGACCGTATGCAGAGCGATCTTGACACGGTTATGAAAGAACATAAGATGCTCGGATGCGACACGCTCGGCATCGGCTCAATGCCTGATAAATACAGAGACAGCGCAGAGGGAATTGCCGAATTTATTAAGATAACAAGTGAAATCGGCAAAAGAATGCATGAAAACGGTTTGCAGTTTGCATATCATAATCACTCCTTTGAATTTGCAAAGCTCCCGAACGGCAGACGCATTTTTGATATGCTCATTGAAGACACAAAACCCGAAGAATTCGGATTCATTGCCGATACCTATTGGTTCCAATACGGCGGAGTTAATCCGTGCGATTATATTGAGAAAATTGCGGGCAGAATGAAAGTGTGCCACTTTAAGGATTACCGAATCGTTAACAACACCCCGACTTTTGCCGAAATCGGAACGGGCAACCTGAATCTTGACGCAATCTACAGAAAGTGCTTGGAAACAGGCGTTAAATATATTGTTATCGAGCAGGATACCTGCGACATCGACCCGAGAGAATCCATGGCAATAAGCTATAAAAATCTTGTTGAAATAGCAAAAAGGAATGAAAAATAAATGAAGCTTTTACCCCTGACTCTTACGGTTCTGACCGATATTCATTATTACTCCAAAAAAAGCGGAACATCGGGCAAAGCATATGATATTGCCAACTCCAAAAGCCAGAAGCTTCTTGCCGAAAGCGGAGAGGTTTTGCAGGCGGCGTTTGATCAGATTGCTGCCGACAAAAGAAGCGATATAGTTCTGATTTGCGGTGATATTACAAACAACGGTGAGCTTTATGCGCATGAAGAAATAATCAAAATGCTCCGTTCGCTGAAAGATAAAGGCAAAAAGGTTTATCTCATTACCGCAACCCATGATTTCAGAGACAGCGGCGATACGGACGCATACGACGGAGATAATTTCATTAAAACCCCCGCCGCACTTCGGGACATGCTTTTCGACATGTATAAAGAGTTCGGACCCGATGATGCAATTTTCGTTCACCGTGAAAGCATGTCATATGTTGTTCAGATTTGCGACGGATACAGACTTTTTGCACTCAATGACGACAGAAATCTCAGCGGAAAAAGCGGTTTCTCGGATGAATGCTTTAAATGGATTTCCGACCGTGCCGAGGAAGCCAAAAGAGACGGTCAGTTTATCATTGCAATGACGCATCATCCGTTGATTGCTCCGTCACCGATTTACGAAATAATCGGCAAAGGCGATATGCTCGGAGACTACGAAACCAGAATCCGTCAGCTTGCCGATTTGGGAATACAGTTTATTCTGACCGGTCATACTCATATTCACAACATTTCTGCTTATCAGAGCGAGCAGGGGAATGTGCTTTATGATATCTGCACGGCGTCTCCCATTGGCTATCCCGGCGCAATGAGAACCGTTACCGTTAACCCTGAAAATGGCGTGGTTAAGGCTGAAACGGATTTTGTGAACACTCCCGATTCGTTTAAAGCCGAGGGCAGAGAGCTTCGTGCCTGCCTTGAAGATCAGCTCATAGGCATGATAAAGGAAATGATCAAAACTGCCGGTGAGGATATAGACAAGCTTGCCTATATGGCAACTTCAATCAGCATAAAGCCAAAGCTTATCTATAAGTTCGGTTGGTTAATAAAACCGATATTCAAATTGCTGAATTCCTTGAAAGTCGGCACGGCGGCAAAATGGACAAGGCGTGAAAACGGGCTGAATAAAGAGGATTACAGCGACATTAAAGATAAAAAAGTTGTTGATGTTATCTCGGAGCTTGTTCTTAATCTTTACGGCGGTGAAAGCAAATACCCGCCTGATACGGCAACATACAAAATCACGCTCGGCGTTTGCAGCGTATTGGACAGCATATTAAGAATACTTCACATTGATTTGAAAAAAATAACAAAGGTTTCATCAACCGTTTCAGAGCTTGTTGAGCCTTTGCTCTACAACCCCAAAATCGATTCTTACGAAGCCGAGCTTAAAATTTTCCCTTATTGCGAAAAAGGGGAGATTGCACCTGAGAAACTGACATTCCCCGAGCAGAAAAAGACTGTCAAAGCGAGCCGCAAAGGGCTTCCGATAATCCTTGTGCTCATTATTTTACTTATAGGTTTTCTGCCTCTTTGGCTGATACTGCTTTTATTCGGATTTATCAAAAATCAGATAAAGTACCGAAAAGAGCTTAAATCTTAATAATCATTTTAATCATTTTTAATATTTACGGTTTATTATTGTTTTGAATTCCTATGACGGGAGGTATAGAATCTTTGAGAAATTCAAATGTTAATGCTTCTGAAAATCCCAAAAAGCAAAAAAAGAAGTCAGGCAAAAAGCCGGGAAAAGCCGCTGTTTTCTTTTTCGGCTTTCTCAGCACTTGCGTTTTGACGGTGCTTGTCGTTGTTACATTTGTTATGGTTAATGTTATCAAGTATGTTAACGGAGATATCGTTGTTAACCTTGATGAATATAAAGCCAATCAAAATCAGACTTCATTCATTTACGGCTACGATAAGGAAGGTAAAACCGTTGAATTGGCAAGGCTTCACGGCGTTGAAGACAGAGTTTGGGTTGACCTTGACGATATGTCGCCTTATATGGAAAAGGCGTTTGTTGCGCTTGAAGATGTCCGTTTCAGAAAGCATCACGGCGTTGACTGGATAAGAACAATCGGCGTTATCGTTAAACCCTCAAACCTCGGTCAGGGCGGTTCAACGATCACTCAGCAGCTTATCAAAAACTACACAAACAAAAAAGAGGTTACCACTGTCAGAAAATTTTATGAAATTCTGTCTGCTTTGAACCTTGAAGAAAACTATGATAAAGATACCATTCTCGAGGCTTATCTTAATACGCTTTATCTCGGTAGCGGCTGTTACGGAGTTAAAACCGCAAGCGAAAAATATTTCGGCAAGGATGTAAGCGAGCTTAATGCGGCGGAATGTGCAGTTATTGCTTCAATCACCAAAGCGCCGACAAAATATAATCCGCTTCTGAATCCCGATATTAACAGAGACCGTCAGCTTCATTGCTTGAAGATGATGTATGAAGAAGGCTTCCTCAGCAAAGAAGAATATGATGAAGCCCGTGATTACCATCTGATATTCACAAACAGCGAGGATTATGTTCCGAGTGAGGACGAGGAGCAGAAGAAGGAAAATAAAGAAGAAGAATCAATCAACAGCTTTTATGTTGATTATGTCCGTCAATGCGTAATCAGAGATTTGATGGAGGAATACGGCTACTCAAAACAGCAGGCAAGCGACCAGCTTCTTTACGGCGGTCTTAAAATATACGCCGCTGTTGACTTGGATATTCAGGAAACTCTTGAAGATATCTATGTCAACCGTAAATCATTCCCTGACCTCGAAAGCGAGGACGGAGAGCTTGTTCAGTCTGCAATGACAATAATGGATTATAACGGCAGAGTTGTTGCAATGGTCGGTGAAGCAGGTCAGAAATCGGGCAAGCTCGGTCTTAACAGAGCCGCAAATTCTTACAGACAGCCCGGTTCAACGATAAAGCCCCTTGCAACCTACGCTCCTGCAATCGAAATGAATCTTTATAATTTCTCGAGCAAGGTCAAGGATTATGCGATAGCTGTCGGCGGAAAGCTCTGGCCGCATAATGTTGATAAGACCCTCGGCTCAGGCAACAATGTAACGATTCAGTATGCCATTCAAAAATCGCTTAACACCGTTCCCGCAAGAATAATCAACTATGATATCGGAATTGATAATTCATTTGATTTTCTGCGTGACAGATTCCATCTTTCAAAGCTTGATGAAAAAGAGGACAGAACTCTTTCTCCGCTTGCAACGGGTGCTCTGACAAACGGAACAACAACTGTTGAAATGGCTGCTGCATACGCAACTTTCGGCAACGGCGGTTTATATTACGAGCCTTATTCATATTATAAGGTAACCAATGCTCAGGGAACAAAAATAATATTGAGCAATGAAGAGCCTGAATATCAAAGAGCTATTTCCTCTGAAACATCAGATATAATGTGTGAACTGCTCCAAACCGTTGATACAAGCTATTACGGCACGGCGTCAAATGTCCGCAAATTTCAGATTATGGCAAAAACCGGAACGACGAGCAGTGATAAAGACCGTTGGTTCTGTGCAGGAACACCGTATTATGTTGCGGCTGTTTGGGTTGGATTTGATATTCCCGAATCGCTTGGTGTTTCGGTCAACCCCGGCGGTAAAATCTTCATGAGAGTGTTTGACGAAATTCACAAAGGGCTCGAACCAAAAGAATTCCCCAAGTCCAACGGTACTGTTGAAAAGCGTTTTTGCCAAATTACAGGCAAGCTTGCAGGCTCGGGCTGTTATTCAACCGGAGTCGGCTGGTACAAAATAACCTCTTTGCCGACAGTCTGCACAAGCTGTACGGGCGGTTCAAAAGAAGATTCAACCTCTAACAATTCTTCAAGCGGCAATGTCGGAGATGTTGTTGATAATATTGCGGGCAATCTTTCTGATATCCTTGACAGTATTATAGGAGAACAATAGTATTGTTGCGGAGTTTGTGTTATCTGCAAACTCCGCATTTTTTACAGGAGGAATAATTAATTGTGGTTATAATGGCAATTGATTACGGTGACGCCCGAACGGGGATAGCGGTCTGTGATAAGCTTGAAATGCTTGCCTCTCCCGTTTGCGTTATTAATCAGCGAAATGAAGATAAACTGATTGAAGAAATTGACGAACTGTCAAAAAAATATAAAGCAGAGCTTTTTGTTGTCGGTTTGCCTAAGAATATGGATTCCTCAAAAGGTTCAAGAGCGGTAAAATGCGAAGAATTTGCAAAGGCTCTTTCTGATTTTACAGGAATTGAAGCCGTAATGAGAGACGAAAGGTTGACAACCGTCAGCGCTCATAATGCGTTGAACGCAACAAACACCAGAGGAAAAAAGCGCAAATCTGTCGTTGACCAGGTTTCGGCTGTGGTAATTCTTCAGGATTATATTGATTACAGAAAAAATCAGATTAAAAAACTATAAAATATTAACGCTTAATTTTGCATATCATTGAATAAAACGGCTTTTATAATGCGTTTTATTGCTTCAAATTTGATTTGCGGAGTTGAGCACAATGAAGATAATAGCGGCAAAAAATATTAAAATTAAGCTTGTTCTGTTTGCAATTCTTTTTACAATTCTCGGAAGCTTAGCGGCAGGCACGGGGATTGTCTATAAAATGGCTGCAATCGACGCTTCATCTGACAAGATCAAAACCAAAACAGTTATAATAGACCCCGGTCACGGAGGAATGGACGGAGGAACCTCTGCGGATGACGGAACTCTCGAAAAAGATATTAACCTTAAAATTGCTTTGAAACTCGACGATATGCTCAAATCAATGGGAATCAATACGGTTTTAACCCGAACCGAGGATATATCGATACACGACGAGGGTGCTAAGACAATCCGTCAGAAAAAGGTTTCCGATATAAAAAACAGGCTCAAAATAATGAATAATACCGATAACGCAATCTTTGTCAGTATTCATCAAAATCACTTTTCAGATTCAAAATACAGCGGAACTCAGGTTTTTTACTCAAAAAACAATCCCGATTCCGCAAAGCTTGCCGATTCCATAAGGCTGCCCGTCATCTCATATTTACAGCCTGAAAACAGTCGTGAAACCAAATCAAGCGGCACGGACATTTATTTGTTATATCACGCTCAGGTGCCGGCGGTAATGGTTGAATGCGGATTTTTATCCAACAAAAAAGAAGCTGAAAATTTAAAAGATGATGCATATCAAAATAAAATGGCATTTCTGATTGCTCTCGGAATTTTTGATTTTTTTAATAATACGGAGGATAACCCAAATGGCGGGTAAAACAAAATCGTTGTATATTTGCAGTCAATGCGGATATGAAAGCGCAAAATGGTACGGATGCTGCCCGAGCTGTAATGAATGGAACACCATGGAGGAAGAAATTCGTACTCCGCAGCAGCAAAAAGCGTCAAAAGCACCGCAAAGAGCTGTCTTTGCTCAGACAATAAATGAAATAGATGCAGATGATGAAATCCGCTTTAAAACGGGTATGGATGAGCTTGACCGTGTTCTCGGCGGCGGTATCGTTAAAGGCTCTTTGGTTCTTCTGAGCGGCGACCCCGGCATCGGAAAATCGACAATATTACTTCAGATTTGCGAATATCTCGGCAGAAATCTTAAAATTCTATATGTATCAGGCGAAGAATCCGCAAGGCAGATAAAGCTCCGTGCTCAGCGTCTCGGAGTTAAAACCGAAAATCTCTATATTATGTGCCAAACCGATGTTGAATGTATAACCGAATATATTCGTTCGGCAAAGCCTGATTTGGTAATAGTTGATTCAATTCAGACAATATGCGTTTCCGAAATCAGCTCATCTCTCGGCAGCATAACTCAGGTCAGAGAATCGGCTAATCTCTTTATGCAATGTGCAAAATCTATGGGTATACCCACAATCCTTGTCGGCCATGTAAACAAAGACGGTAACATTGCCGGCCCAAAAGTTCTTGAACATATCGTTGACTGCGTTCTTTATTTTGAGGGCGACCGTCATTTATCCTATCGAATTCTAAGAGCGGTTAAAAACCGTTACGGCTCAACAAACGAAATCGGCGTTTTTGAAATGCTGGACAAGGGCTTGGTTGAGGTTATGAATCCCTCGATGATGCTTATATCGGGCAAACCCAAGGATGCGGCAGGAACCTGCATCGCATGCGTTATGGAGGGAAGCCGACCGATTCTTGCCGAAGTTCAGGGCTTGGTTTCTGCTTCAAATTTTGGCAATCCGAGACGAATGTCAACAGGATTTGACTATAACCGCATGTCCATGCTTCTTGCTGTTTTAGAAAAAAGAGCAGGATATTTTTTCAGCAACTGTGACGCTTATATTAATGTTATCGGCGGTCTGAGACTTGACGAACCTGCAACAGATCTGTCCGTTGCATTGGCGCTTATTTCAAGCCTGAAAGATACTCCGATAAGGGATGACACGCTTGCAATCGGAGAGGTCGGCCTCAGCGGAGAAATCAGAGCCGTATCCTTCTGCGAAATGAGAATAACGGAGGCTGAAAGGCTCGGCTTCAAAAGATGCATTATTCCGAAACATAACCTTAAAACGCTTTCAGAAAGCTTCAAAGGTAATGTTGAAATAGTCGGAGCGAGAAATGTTAACGAAGCATTCAACGCCGCAACATAAAATGAAATATGTAGAAAAAGCCAATCTTCCCGACGGAATGATTTCATTAGCCGCAATCAGCTGTCAGGCAGGGGAGGCAATCAAGAAATTAAACTCAATCGGAATAAAAACAATCGAAACACCGTGCAGTCCGTATCTCCCTAAGCCAATCAATTCACATGCCGACCTGCAAATGCTTCATTTTGGGAATAATAACATTTTTTGCCAATATGAACATTTGTTCAAAGGGGAGTTAACTCAAAATTTCAACATAGAAATAATAGATGAAATGCCGGGTAATAAATACCCACAGGATGTTCGGCTTAACGGAACCGTTATCGGGGATAAATTCATATGTAACAAGAAAACAATATCAAAGAATGTACTTGAATTTGCTGAGCGAAACGGATTTACCGTTATAAATACAAATCAAGGCTACAGCAAGTGCTCGGTTTGTGTTGTTAACGAAAACGCAATTATAACCGATGATGAGTCCGTCTTTTCAGCCGTTGGATACTTTTTGAATGATGCATTGTTAATATCAAAAGGCTCCATTGGCTTGAAAGGATTCAATTACGGATTTATAGGCGGATGCTGCGGAAAAATAAGCAAAGATATATTAGCGTTTAACGGATTAATTGAAAGCCACAGCGATTATAAAAAGATAATTGATTTCTTGGATAAGCATTCCGTTAGCTGCCTTGAACTGACCGATAAACCCTTGGAAGATATCGGCGGCATACTTCCGCTTATTGAAAAATGAGTTCAGCCAAAGCATTTTTTCTTTTTAATCCCTCCCCCTAACTGCACAAAACATTTATTTTGTGCAGTTATGTTAATATGAAAAGTGGGGGTTACATATATAAATAATAATTGAAAAGTTTGTGATGAATCATGCGAATTGAAGAATTAGTTACTCTACCCCAACTTGTTCAAAAATATTTGAATTATCTAATGGTTGTAAAAAGCAAATCAAAGCTTACTGTTCTTGAATATGCATCCGATCTGAGAACGTTTTACAGATTTATTGCAAAAAATAAAAAGCTTTGCGATAATGATACCGATTTTGAACAAATCAATACTTCGGTAATTACTGACGAAATTATTTTACATGTTACTCTTGAGGATGCATATGCTTTTCTTGCTTTTTGCCGCTCTGAACGAAACAATGATGATAATGCTATAGCAAGAAAAGTTGTTTCTATTAAACGATTTTACAGATATTTAGAGTTAAATGATATTCTCAAGGATAATCGAATTGCTTTTTTGGAAGCACCTCAAACCAAAAGAGCTTTACCAAAGTATTTGACTCTTGAACAAAGCGTTAAGTTGTTAAACAGCGTTGACGGAAAATTCAAAGAGAGAGATTATTGTATTTTGACATTGTTTTTAAATTGCGGTCTCCGTCTCTCAGAATTGATTGGAATTAATATTTCTCATATCAGAGATGATAATACCCTTATAGTCATTGGAAAAGGAAACAAAGAACGCACCATTTATTTAAATGATGCGTGCGTGGAAGCAATATCTAACTATCTTGCCGTAAGACCTGTTGACGGCGTCAAAGACCGTGATGCTTTATTTTTAAGCAGTCAAAAAAAGCGTATCAGCAAGAGAGGAGCTCAAATGATTGTTGAAAAAAGTCTTGAAAAAAGCGGACTTTCGGGTCTCGGCTTTTCAACTCACAAGCTCCGCCACACATCTGCAACTCTTATGTATCAATACGGCGGCGTTGACCCGCTTCAGCTAAAGGAAATTCTTGGTCACGAAAATCTTTCAACAACGGAAATATACACTCATATCAAAGATGAGCAGCTGAAGCAAGCTGTTGATTCAAACCCGCTGAACGATCCCTCAAATTTCAAAAAATCTTAAAAAAGCTAAGGATAATATCGAATCAATTAATGCTGAGGCAAAGCAAAAGGCTAAAAATACAAGCTGTCTTGTCAAAAAGATTTTTGTTTCATTTTTTGAAAACTGCCCTTTTCCCGATATAGATTTTAAATAAGCATTCTTTGAGTATTCGCAGCAATCATTGCAGGCAAGAAGAAATGCAAATGTTGAGACTATTGCCCCGGGATAAATAATCAATATACTGTAACCCAGTCCGGCAAGCCTGTATGTTGAATAAAGATAACCGCAAACTGCGCCGAATCCTATTCCTCTCAAAAACGGCAGCCATATAATCAGAGGATAACCGATAAGAGAGAAGCCTAAAAATACACTTGCTCCGATGAATATTGCTCCAACCGAAAATGAATTGCAAAAAATCTCAACTATCCCCTGCCCTGCTTTCAAATCGGTATAAGAATCAACCAATACCGATATTTTTGAGGCAACGGAAAGGTCGCTTTTAATTACCGCTGCGCCGACAGCGACCCCGAACGCAAAAAAAGCGGCGAGAAAATATATTCTTGAGTTTTCAATCATTGTTTTTATAACTTTTCCGTTATAAACCCTGTATTTAAATTTTGACCTGCTCATTTTTGACCTCCTAATGCATTCTTTGTTAAATTATATGAGCAAGTCCGATTATTATGAATAGAGCAGAGCTGAATTTTGGAATTCGGCTCTGCCCTTTTTTATTATTCTGTATAACATTTTAATGAATATTTGCCCTGACGAATCGCCTCAGCAACTTCTTTTGAATCGGAGACATATTCGTCAAAATAAACCCCTCCCGGCTCCATTGAAACATTGCCGTGAAAATCAGAGCCGGAGAGCATAGGCAAAGAATATTTTTTTGCCCAGCGATAGGCAATATCGTTGCTCGAATTATGGTCACCGTGTCCGTTATATACCTCTATTCCGTCAACAAGGCTTTGCTCGATTATCGTCATATTGTGTCTGAACGGATGTGCCTGAATGATAACAAGATTATTTTCTTCAACAATAGGCCGAAATGCTTCAAGGCTCTCAATATGAGCTAAATCTCTTGAAAAAACAAAGCTTTCATCAAAACCGTAAAGCAGATAATCGTTATCATTCTTCAAAAATCGGATTTCCATGCCGAGAATAACCTTGAAATTTTTATCTTCAAGCGCCTTTGCGGCTTTGTATCCGCATAAATATTTTTCAGCCTGCTCCTTGTAGGAAGAACCGTGCTTTGAAAACTGAGCGGCATGAACATGGTCAGTAACAATGATTCCGTTATATCCTAAGCCCTTATATCTGCTGACTATATCAGCTGCAGAAACCTTTCCGCATGAGCTTGACTCCTTTGTGTGAACATGTGTATCAAAAAGATATCCTTTCAAAACTATCAACCTCCGTTTTCTGCGAATTATTATATACCCATATCCCGATTAATTCAATAGAAAAATTTAAAAATGCTCCCGTAAGCGACAAAATGTGATTAACTGCAAGTATTATAATTAGATTGAAACACGGGGGGATAATTCTGAAAACAGTAATATATGCCGATATTCTTGCGGCAATTAATTTGATTGTTAATTATCTCTTGCTCAGAGCAAGTGCGGCGGTTTGCGGATGCGAATACAAAACTTGGCGTTTACTTGCTTCAGCCGCAATCGGCGGTGCATATTCAATGATAATATTTGTTGATAATCTGCATGCCGCAGTAAGTTTTATATTAAAATTAATCGTTCTTGCTTTGATGGTTCTTGTTGCTTTCGGGGCGAAATCTATTAAAGCATATCTTAAATGCTGTGCAGCTTTTTTTCTTTCAAATTTCGTTTTTGCCGGAATAATGATGGCATTAAGCATTGCAATAATGCCGAATTTTTCGGTTTATAAAAACGGAATTGCGTATTTTGACATTGACATAATAACTCTTACTCTCGGCGCTGTGACATGCTATCTGATATTAACGATAATCACAAAATTCACAAAAAGCAGAACGCCGCAAAAAAGCATTTTTCCAATCAGAATAATTTATAACAGCAATTCGGTTGAAGGAAAAGCTCTGTTTGATTCAGGAAATGCTCTGTGCGACTGCTTTTCCGGTAAACCCGTTATAATAGCAGAAAAGGAAAATATAAATTCTTTAATTGAAAATGATCTGTCCGAAATGAGGAATTTCAGACTTATTCCGTTTACAACGATAAAAAGCGGCGGCGCTCTGCCTGCTTTTATGGCTGACAGGGTTGAAATAATGTGCGCAGGAAAATGGCTTAACGCTGATGAGGTTTACATAGCAGTAACCGAAAAAAAGATCGTTTCCGGAGAATATTTTGCTCTGCTCGGAACACCGTTTTTTGATTTGATAGACAACAAAATAAAAGGAGGATTTGCCGTCAAATGATTTATGAACTCACAGAAAAGATTAATAATTTACTGATGAAAATCAAAACAAGGTTGTTTGAAATTGAAGTTGACTACATAAACGGGCCTGACACTCTCCCCCCTCCTCTTACACCGGAAAAAGAGACAGAATACCTTAAAAAACTCGAACAGGGTGATAAAGACGCAAGAGAAGAGCTGATTGTTCATAATCTTCGCCTTGTTGTTTATATTGCGAAAAAATTTGAAAACACGGGAATACAAATTGAAGATTTAATATCTATCGGAACTCTCGGGTTGATAAAAGCGGTCAATACTTTCAGAATTTCTAAAAACATAAAGCTTGCAACCTACGCATCAAGGTGCATCGAAAATGAAATTCTAATGTATCTGCGAAAAACAAACACCATAAAAACCGAGGTTTCCTATTATGAACCGCTCAATGTTGATTGGGACGGAAACGAGCTTTTGCTTTCTGATGTTCTCGGAAGCGAACCTGATGAAATCTATCGGGATATCGAAGCGGATGACGAGAGAAGCAGGCTATATAAAGCAGTCAATTCTCTTGATAAAAGAGAAAGAATGATAATGACGATGAGATTCGGCATCGGAGGCGGAAGAGAATATACTCAAAAAGAGGTCGCAGATGCTCTCGGAATATCACAAAGCTATATATCGAGATTAGAAAAAAGAATAATCGAAAAAATAAAGAAGGAGATATGAAAAAGCGCCGCAGACAAGGGAAAACACCCTTCCTGCGGCGCAATTTTTAATCATTAATTAATACCAAAGGAAACCGAGAAGAAGAATTCTGATTATCTGCTGCCACCAAACATACTGAACTTTAATTTCAAATGTTGCCGAAGCATCCTGATATTCAACTCTGATTTCTTTTGTTCCGACGGGTTTCTTTGTGCTGAAGCCGCTGAAAGTCATCTGAGAAGCGTCATCAACAACCTTGCTTGTTCCGTCAGAATAATATGCCCGGATTTTAAGCCCGTCCGTGCTGAGGCTGTCATTGCTCTTATAAACATATGTTGTTTTAGAGGGTTTTGATATTATTTCAATATGCGTAACAACATCTTTCTCAAAAACAGCCGTGAACTCAAGATCCTTATCGGGCATTGTATCAGGAATTGTCTTGTCCCAGCCAATGAAAGTATAGCCTTCCAAAACGGGATTCTGAGGAACTGAAATAGTATCGCCGTATTTATAAGTTACTGTCGAACTTTTATCCGCAACAATCCATGTAACGGTATGTGAATTTAACTCCCACTTTGCGTTAAACTCAAGGTCTTTAGCGGGCATTTTTGCGGGAATTTCAGGATTCCAGCCTTTGAATGTGTATCCTTCTTTTTTAAGATTTGCAGGAGCTGTTATGGCTTCACCAAACAATATGTTTTTGGATTCAATTTCAATTCCGTCGGATTTCCAGACAGCTTTATAAGTATTTTTGCCCCAAACGGCATAAAGCATTGTATCATCTGTAAGTCTTAGCTCATCACCGGTCATAACTGACGGTACTGATGCGTTTTTATCTGTTGCCCAGCCCTTAAAATAATAGCCCTCATATTTTGGTTCTGTTGTAGGAACGGAAACGGTATTTGATTTGTCGGTAAGGGATTGCGGTGCTCCGGAACCTCCGTTAGCGTCGAATGAAAGAACATATTCTCTCTCAACGATGCTCGGAATTCTGATTGCGGGTCTTATTCCGTTTGATGCGTCATATGTCGGAGCGTCATTAAGAGCAATTCTACCGGTAACTTTAACAGCGCTGACGGCGTCGGATTTTTGATTTGACGAACGGATTGTCCATGAACCTTTGCCGTAATATTCGCTTCCGCTTTCGATTACAACATATTGTCCGAGGCACTTTGAATAATCGGTTGATTCTGCACTTCGAGTCGAATCCTCGTAAGCCGGGCTGTTTGAAAAGCCGTATTCCGTGTTAATTAAATCATCATATGAAGGCAGAAAAACAAAATCGCTAACAGCTTCTCCGTTTGAACCGCTGACATCGCTCAAAGCCGTGCCGGCAACAAAGGATTTCTCGGTTTCATCGAATGCGGCAGAATAAAAATCATCATTCAGCCATTCTCTGATTGAGCTGTATTCATAGTTATTCGCATAAACCGTTCCGTTATAATCATTGAAAAACTCGGTGTAAAAATCAGTTTTTGAATCTCCGTTAAGATCAATCCAATAAACTTCATTATTATAAGCCTGAGTGTCAATTGTTTTTTCGCAAAGAACAAGACC
The DNA here is from genome assembly GCA_051881575.1 of Acutalibacteraceae bacterium. Taxonomy (GTDB): domain Bacteria; phylum Bacillota; class Clostridia; order Oscillospirales; family Acutalibacteraceae; genus CAG-177. The sequence goes on from JBJEQD010000062.1 coordinate 25,675, forward strand.
TGTTGACGGATTCAGGACTTTCCATGTAATAGGTTCATATTTGAAATAATAGATTTTGTTTTTATAGTAACCGTTCCTTGTCTGCCCGTTTGTATCGGAAGAGGTTATCGTTGAAAGAGAACGGTAATCATCAAATAAAACCGCTCTGTATTTTTCGCCGTTTAATTCTATGTCAGCATATTTTGCAAAGTCCCCTGCCGTCATTGAGCCATAGTTGCCGTCACCGTTGTAAAAACGGTAAGAAGTCCAATTCTTATTGACAGAATCAAGCGCTGCAATCGTTTCTGAATCTGTTACCTTTGTCTGAGGATATGAACCGAATTCTACAGTATCCCCCGGTTCATAAACATAAGCTTCTGCTCGGCTGAACATTGTCAAAAACGCCGCACCGCTGAGAAATGTTACAGCCATAAGTAATGATAAAAATTTCAAAAAATGCTTTTTCATCGAAACTCTCCCATAAATTTTTATTTATATTATTATCCGACAAAAAGCATTCTTTGTCAATAGCCGACGGAAATAATAAAAAATTAATTATTTCCAATATAATCTGCTATTGACCGTGCTATTGCTTCAGCATAAGCATCAATATTTTCATCAAATAACTCATTATCGGTTTCGCTGTTTATGAAGCCAAGCTCAACAAGACAGCTCGGCATATCGCTGTGGCTGTTAACATAATAATCCTTTCCGTCTCCCCTTGCATACCCAAACTTAACTCCCCTGTTCTGCGAAATACCGACTTCATCAAGCCCGCTGAGAATGCTTTCGGCAAGAGCAGTATCCTTCTCCGGCATATCGCTGCCAACCCAGATTTCAACACCCTTTGCCCCGTCTGCGCTGTTTCTGTGGAGCGAAACAAAAGCGTCCGCTTTTTTCTTGTTTGCAATTTTACATCGTTTTTCAAGAGAAAGCTGTTTGTCCTTATCCCTTGTCAGAACCGAGTCGATGCCCATTTCGTTAAGCTTCTCATTAACCAAAATTGCCAAGGCGAGATTATCGTCTTTTTCAAATCTGCCGTCATATTCCGCTCCGACATCAGAGCCTCCGTGACCCGGGTCAATAACAACCTGAGCCGTGTCACCGAGAATAACCGCAGTTATAATTACGGCAACAATAACCGCCGTAGCACCGATTAATGCAATCTTTATATTTTTTCTCATTCTCGCACCTCCGTATATAAAATATATCACGGAATTGAAAATATAATTTCATAATTATTACAATTTTTATAAAAATTTAGCCGAAACAGATTAAACCGTTTCGGCTAAGCTTATTATAATGAATCAATATATCTGCACGCTGCAAGAGCGGCAACGGAACCGTCTGCCGTTGCAGTTGTAATCTGCCTTATTTGCTTCTTGCGGCAATCGCCCGCAACGAATACTCCCGGAGTTGCTGTCAGACAGCTCTCGTCAGAATCAATATATCCCATTTCGTCAAGCCCTGCAATTTCAGAAAAAACTTCATTATTCGGGATAAGACCGATTGCGACAAATAATCCGTCAACTTCAAGCTCACTTTCGGAGCCGTCGGATTCTTTGCGGAGAGTCAGACTTTTGAGCGATTTTTCACCGTTCAGAGCAGAAATTACTGTTCCTGTTATTAATTCGACATTATCTTTATCTTTGAGCTTCTCAACAAGTCGTGCTTCACCCGTAAAATAATCAAGGTTCTGAATAACATAAACCTTTTTGCACCCGTCGGAAAGCAGGACAGCTTCCTGCAAAGCGGAATTGCCTCCTCCGAGCACGGCAACCGTCTGACCCTTGAAAAATGCTCCGTCACAAACAGCACAATACGAAACGCCTTCGCCAACAAGCTCATTTTCGTTCGGCAAGCCTATCTGTCTGTGCTTAACTCCGACAGCAATTATAACAGCCTTGGCTTCGTACTCGCTATCCTCGGTCACGACAGTCTTTGTTTTACCGTTATCCTTAACGGCGGTTACGGTCTCCATTTCAATCTCAGCGCCCTGAGAAATAACCTGGTCAACCAATCTGTCGGCAAATTCGTTACCGCTCATCTTGTTAAAGCCGGGATAATTCTCAATCTGAGGAGAAAAAGTAATCTGACCGCCGAAAGTTCCTTTTTCGAGAACAAGAACGCTTTTGTCAGCCCTGAGCGCATAGAGCGCCGCCGTTAATCCTGCGGGACCTGCGCCGATTATGATAATATCGTACATTAAATCAACCCTTAAACTGCGGCATCCTTAGATGCTTCAATGTATTTCTTGATTTCCGCAACACCTGCAAACTTCTCAAACTCTCCGCCCGAAACGGCAACAAGAGTCGGAGCCTGTCTGACATTGAGCTTAATTGCAAGGTCTTCGTTTTCATATGCAAGAATCTCGTTAACCGAAATACCCGCTTTATCAAGAAGCGAAAGAGCTACCTTGCAGTTGGGGCATGTGTTGGTCTTGAACAGATACAGGCCGTCGGCAAGAGGACATGCGTTTTCCTCGTGATGATGATCGCAAGTGCATTCGCCGTTGTGGTTATGACGACCGTGCTTTGAAATGTCGGAATGCTCAATATCATAAACCTTGCGGTCTTTATATTCCTGAGTTTTGCCGTCGTTCCAGTTCTGAACGGGTCTGTAGTAGCCTGTTATGCGGCTGTAAACCTCTGCGTCGCTTCCGCAGCTGGGGCAGGTAAACTGCTCACCTGCAAGATATCCGTGGTTCTTGCAGACCGAATAGGTCGGGGAAATCGTGTAGTAAGGCAGAGTGTAATTTTCCGCAATCTTTCTGACGAGATTTGCGGCAGCTTTCCAATCGGGAAGCTTTTCACCGAGGAAGGCATGGAATACCGTACCTGAAGTGTAAAGACCCTGAAGCTCATCCTGAATATCAAGAGCTTCAAAGACATCGCCTGTATAACCGACGGGAAGATGAGAGCTGTTTGTGTAATAAGGAGTGTCCTCAGATGCGGTGATGATGCCGGGATAACGGGCAACATCGTGCTTTGCAAGACGGTAAGAGGTTGACTCTGCGGGAGTTGCTTCAAGGTTATAAAGATCGCCGTACTGCTCCTGATAATCGGAAAGGCGCTCTCTCATGTGGTTAAGAACATCCTTTGCAAACTCCTGAGTCTTGCGGTTGGTCATATCCGCTCTGAGCCAATTTGCATTGAGACCTACTTCGTTCATTCCGACAAGACCGATTGTTGAGAAATGGTTGTCGAATGTGCCGAGGTAACGCTTGGTGTAAGGATAAAGACCTTCGTTAAGAAGCTTTGTGATGATGGTACGCTTAACTTTAAGCGAACGGGCTGCAATATCCATCATCTTGTCAAGGCGTCTGTAGAAATCTTCCTCATTTTCTGCAAGATATGCAATTCTGGGAAGGTTAATGGTTACAACGCCGACAGAGCCTGTGCTCTCACCGCTGCCGAAGAAACCGCCGGACTTCTTGCGAAGCTCACGAAGGTCAAGGCGCAGACGGCAGCACATTGAACGGATATCGCTCGGCTGCATGTCGCTGTTAACATAGTTTGAGAAATAAGGTGTGCCGTATTTTGATGTCATTTCAAAGAGAAGCTTGTTGTTCTCTGTCTCTGACCAATCAAAGTCTTTGGTTATTGAATAGGTGGGAATGGGATACTGGAAGCCTCTGCCGTTGGCATCGCCCTCAATCATAATCTCGATAAACGCTTTGTTTATCATATCCATTTCGGCCTTGCAGTCTTTATATTTGAAATCCATCTCTTTGCCGCCGACAATGCAGTTCTGCTCTGCAAGGTCTGCGGGAACGGTCCAGTCAAGGGTGATGTTTGAGAACGGAGCCTGAGTACCCCAGCGGCTGGGAGTGTTAACGCCGAAAACAAAGGATTCGATGCACTTCTTGACCTGCTCATAGTTGAGATTATCAACCTTTACAAAAGGTGCAAGATAGGTATCAAAAGATGAGAAAGCCTGAGCGCCTGCCCATTCATTCTGCATGATTCCGAGGAAGTTAACCATCTGGTTGCAAAGAGTTGCAAGATGGCTTGCGGGAGCGGAGGTAATTTTGCCCGTAACTCCGCCGAGACCCTCCTGAATAAGCTGTTTAAGAGACCAGCCTGCACAGTAGCCGGTGAGCATTGAAAGGTCATGAAGATGAATATCGCCGTTTCTGTGAGCGTTTGCAATTTCATCGTCATAGATTTCGGAGAGCCAATAGTTAGCGGTTATTGCGCCGGAGTTGCTGAGAATAAGACCGCCGACGGAATAAGTTACCGTTGAATTCTCTTTAACACGCCAGTCTGTTACATTAACATAGCTGTTAACAAGCTCTTTATAGTCAAGAATTGTTGATTTGAGGTTGCGGAGCTTCTCACGCTGTCTGCGGTAAAGAATATATGCCTTTGCGATGTCGGCATAGCCCGCCTGAATGAGGACATGCTCAACGCTGTCCTGAATATCCTCAACGGCAATAAGCGAATTCTCGATTTTAGGCTCAAAATCCGCAGTTACTTTAAGCGCAAGAAAATCAATCGTTGAGGGGTGATACTGCTTTTCCTGAGACTCAAATGCCTTTTTGATGGCTTCAGCAATTTTGCTGATGTCAAAATCGGCAATTTTTCCGTCTCTTTTAACAACCTGATACATGAACATTTTCCTTTCTTTCTTTATCTCACATAAAAATATTAACAAATTAATTCGCAACGGTTAGAATATTATCAAATTATCGTTGTAATGTCAATGCTTTTCACAACATATTGTGTTAACATTGAAAAGTTTGTGAAACATGCACTATATATATGCTTATTTTTGGGCAATTTTTCAAACGCCACGAAGTTCGCAGGAATCAACATATTTCTGCATGATTTTCTGCATTTCAAGCATTTCTTCTTTAGGAACGGCGGAAAGGTCAAAGCCGATAAGCTCGCCCGAATCAACAAACGCCTGCAAATAGTGGCGTTTTGCGCCTTTAATCATCTTTCCTATGCCGTCAATCTCAAAAACGCTGTGAAATTCTCTGACAACGGTTGTTCTGAACTCATAATCAACCTTATTTTCAAGAAGAAAGCTTATGCTTTCCTGAATCTTGGAAATATCATATCCGCCGATGCCGACGGTTTCGGGATAGCCTGAGGGGGAATTCTTGACATCCATTGCAACATAATCAAGAAGCCCTCGTTCAACCAAATCCTTTAATCTGTCGGGAAAAGTTCCGTTAGTGTCGAGCTTAACGGCAAATCCGAGCTCCCTGACCTTTATAATGAATTCATCAATATCGGGCTGAAGCAGAGGCTCGCCGCCGGTAATTGCAACTCCGTCAAGAATCCCCTGTCTTTTTTTCAGATAAGATAGGATTTCATCATCGGAATATTCACTCGTTTTTTCAGGGTCAATAACCAGCCTTGAATTGTGACAGAACGGACATCGGAGATTACAGCCGGCAGTAAATACCGTGCACGCCATTTTTCCCGGGAAATCAAGCAAAGTTAATTTTTGAAAGCCTTGAATATTCATAATAGATTTTTCTTCCTGTATCATTATTTTGAGTGTGTACGCATATCATAACACAACATATTGTGTTTTGCAATAGTTTTGACCACAATTTTTTAAAAAATTTTTTATTACAGACGAAAAGAAAGACGGAGTGCCTTTTGTCGGCATACCGTCTTTCATGATTTTCAAATTATCTCTTAAATCAGTCTGCTTTTTCTTCCTTTTTCTTGTGGAAAAGAATCTTGTCAACTGGGAAATAGAGGAAGAACTGAATTGCGCCGCAGATTGCGCCCGAAAGCGCAACCGAGCCTTCGCCGAGACCTTTTGCCATGAGGAAATTAACAAGGAAAGGCTGAAGCCATGCGGTGAAAGTAATAAGAGCAAGAGTGAAAACTATGTAAATGGGAAGAACAACCTTTGTGTTTGCTCCTGAATTAAATGTTTTTTCTTTATTAATAAAGAACGAAACAATCTGAGCAATGATGTTACTTGCGGTTAACGCAATAAAAAGGCCGAGACCCGTTGAGCCTGTGCCCGCTTTTGCAGCTGCCTCGGAAGAAAATACAAGGAATTCATAAGGTCTTGTAAGAAATTCCTCGCTCATCGGGAGCTTAATAAGATAAGGCAGGCAGGTCTGAATAACAAATGCGCCGAGACTGACAACAATAAACTTAACGAACTGCCAAAGAGTAACCATTAACGAGCCTTTGCCCTCGGCGGCTTTGTCGATTTGATTCAATTTTCCCATGTGTGATGTCTCCTTACTGTGATTTCATTTGTGGTAAATTATAACATAATCCGGCGATAAATAGCAAGCCAAAAATATAATAAAAAAATTGTGCAAAATCACTCAATAATTTCAAGAAGAATCGGTTTTTCATCAGGTTTTGACTCGGAAATAGTTACAGATTTTTCAAACTGTAACATTGCATCCTCAAACAAAGATTCGTCTGACGAATACATAACGGCGATTTTTTCGCCTTTTTTAACTCTGTCGCCTGTTTTTCTGTTCAATACGATTCCTGCGCCGTAATCAATACTGTCTTCCTTTTTCTGCCTGCCCGCTCCGAGCACGGCGCATGCAGAGCCGACTTTTCGGGCGTCCATATGCTCAATAAATCCGCTGTCTTTTGCAAAAATTTCACGCTTAAATGCTGCTTTCGGAAGCAGATCGGGGTTTAAAATATAATCCGGATTTCCTCCCTGCAACGCAACGGATTCCGCAAGCTTTTTCAAAGCTGAACCGCTTTCAATTGCCGACCGTGCCGCTTTTCGGCAGTCCTCGTTGCTCCCGAAACCTGCAAGCTCAAGAATTTTTGCCGATAGAATAATACAAAGTTCGGTTAAATCATCAGGTCCGTTTCCTTTGAGCGTTTGAACCGCTTCCCAAACCTCAAGAGAATTACCTATGCAATTTCCGAGCGGGGAATCCATATCGGTAATCAATGCGGCAATTCTTTTGCCTGCTCCCCTGCCGATTTTAACCATTTTATCGGCAAGCTCTCGGGCTGAGTCAACCGTTTTCATAAATGCTCCGCTTCCGCATTTAACATCAAGAACAATGCAGTCTGCGCCGCCTGCAAGCTTTTTGCTCATTATGCTTGAAGCAATCAGCGGAAGGCTTTCAACGGTTTCCGTTGCATCACGCAGCGCATAAAGCTTTTTATCAGCAGGGCAAAGTCTGCCTGACTGCCCCGCAATGCAAAGTCCGCATTTATCGGCTATTTCGGTAAATTCTTCGGTTGAAAGCGAGGTTCTGAACCCCGGAATTGATTCAAGCTTATCAACCGTTCCGCCTGTATGACCGAGACCTCTGCCGCTCATTTTGGCAATTTTAACTCCGCAGGAGCTGACAATCGGGGCAACAATAAGAGTTGTTTTATCTCCGACTCCGCCTGTTGAATGTTTATCGGCTTTTATGCCGCTGATACGGGATAAATCGGCAGTATCACCGGAGCGGGCCATTGCATCGGTCAGCTCAAGCATTTCCTTATCGGTCATTCCGTTAAGATAGATTGCCATAAGCAAAGCGGAAATCTGATAGTCGGGAATACTTTCATTGGCGGCAGAAAATGCAAAGAATTCAATTTCATCCTTTGAAAGCTCAAAACCGTCTCTTTTTTTCCTGATAATATCTTTAATATTCATTATCATACCTCTCGCTTGTCAAAGCTTGCGGGAAGAAGCTCCGAGAGCTTCATGGATTTATAATCATCGGGGGTTTTTGCCATGATGATCTCAAAATCGGGTTGGCAGAATTCTTTCATAACCTGCCTGCACACTCCGCAGGGAGGACAATGATAATCGGGAATTTCAAGCTCTGATGCACCGCCGACAACAGCAATTTTAACAAAATCCCGTTTTCCGTCGGAAACCGCTTTGAAAAATGCAGTTCTTTCGGCGCATACGGTCGGAGAAAAAGCTGAATTTTCAATGTTACACCCCGTAAATACTGTTCCGTCAGCGCAAAGCAGAGCCGCACCGACCGAAAATCCCGAGTAAGGCGAATATGATTTTTGACGGGCAATAACAGCTGATTTAATTAAATCCGAGTTGTTCATTCTGCCGCCTCCAGAGCAATTTCAATCATTTTATTAAATGTCTGTTCCCTTTCAAGCGCCGAGCATTCTTCTCCGCCTTTTAACGGACAATCCGAAATCGTGCATATTGCAAGCGCCTTTTTCCCGCTTCGTGCAGCATTCATATATAATGCGGCGCTCTCCATTTCAACGGCAAGAACGCCCATCTTCTGCCACGAAGACAGACTTTGAGAATCATCATAAAAAGTATCCGATGAAAGCAGATTCCCGATAACAGGATTAACGCCGAGCTTTTCAGCGGCTTTAACCGCTCTGACAAGCGTTTCATAATCCGCTATAGGCGCAAAATCACCGAGCAAGCTGAATTGTGAAGCATAAGAGGAATTTGTGCATGCGCCCATTCCGAAAACAATATCTCTGAGTTTAAGCTCAGGGCTTATTGCTCCTGCTGAGCCGACTCTGATTACGGTATTAACATCATAGATGTTGAAAAGCTCATAAGAATAAATACCGATTGACGGCATTCCCATACCCGAAGCCATAACAGAAACTCTTTTGCCTTTATAATACCCCGTGTAGCCCTGAACTCCTCTTGTGTTGTTAACAAGCTCGGCGTTTTCGAGATAGGTTTCTGCAATATATTTCGATCTCAGCGGATCACCGGGCATCAAAACGGTTTTTGCGAATGCTTCTTTTTCGGTTGCCGCAATATGCGGTGTAGGCATTAAGCTCATAACGATTCTCTCCGTTTATATTTATTCAATGTTTTTTGCAAGCTTGACAATTGCGCTTGTTCCGAGACGGTCACAGCCGAGTTCAAGAAAAGCTTCGGCATCCTCAAAGCTTCTGATTCCGCCTGCGGCTTTCATTTTAACATTATTGCCGATATTTTTTGAAAACAGAATAATATCCTCTTTGGTTGCTCCGCCCTTTGAAAATCCCGTTGATGTTTTGATATAATCAGCTCCCGAATCGGTAACAATCAGGCACATCTTAATTTTCTCCTCATCGGTTAAAAGACAGGTTTCAATAATTACTTTAAGTATTTTGCCCTTGCAAGCGGCTTTTACAGCCTTAATCTCGTTAAGAACATCATCAAATTTTCCGTCCTTGACCCAACCGATATTGATTACCATATCAACCTCATCGGCTCCGTTTTCAACAACGTCTGCGGCTTCAAAAACTTTCGATGCGGTTGTTGAGTAGCCGTTCGGAAATCCTATAACCGTGCAGATTTTAACCTTTCCGTCTGCATATTCCGAAGCTTGTTTAACAAATGATGCGGGAATACATACGCTTGCGGTTTTATATTTTATTCCGTCATCGCAGATTTGCTTTATATCTTCCCATTTTGCATCAACAGCAAGAAGAGTGTGGTCGCAATGTGAAAGTATTTTGTTAATATCCATTATTATTCTCCGTTCAAAGCATATTTTTCAATCATCTGAGCAACTCCGTCTTCGGCGTTTGACGGAGCAATAAATTTTGCGCTTGATTTGCATATATCGTCGCCGTTTTCCATTGCAAAGGAATAACCCGCAAAGGATAGCATCGTTGAATCGTTTGAAGCGTCACCGAATGCCATGGTTTCATCGGCTTTTATTCCCGTTATATCGCAAAGATTCTTTAATGCAGTTCCTTTATCGGAATACTTTGCGGTTGCGGAAACGACTCCGCTGAGTGCAGAGGTTAAGACAAGACCGTTTCTCTCAAAAAAATCAAAGACGGTTTTGCGGGTTTTTTCATCGTTATAAAACACATCAATAAGCTCTGCACCTTTGCCTTCAACCGCTTTCGTCATATCGTCGCAGACGGTCGTTTTGGAAGCAAAGTCCATAATAAATTCAATCGGCAATCCGCCGTTGCTGAAAAACCGCTCACAGCCCTTTTGAACATAAACTCCGCCGTCCATATAAATATTATAGTATATATTAAGAGAATTAAGAAGCTCGGCGGCATTCATTGTTACTTCAGGCGATATTAAATTTGAGTATATGAATTTTTCTTTATTTCTGTCAAAAACGCTTGCTCCGTTTGAACAAATAACATAATCTGTGAACGGAACCTGATCTGTTGCAGGTTTTGTGAATTTATAAGCCCTGCCTGTCGAAACGGCAATTTTTATTCCTTTTTCATGCGCCGCTGAAAGGGCTTTTTTGGTTCTCTCGCTGACCGTCATGTGGTCAGGCGACATGAGCGTTCCGTCAAGGTCGCTCGCAATTAATCTTACTGACATATTTTCTCCCTTATAAAGCAAGAATAGAATAATAATATTTATCTTTTATACAGTATATCACCCGCCGCAAAGCATTGTCAAGAAACAGAAAAGCGAATTATATAAATGATATAATAAATATAAAAAAAGATTGACAATTTCAGCGTTTTGAGATAAAATATTCAAAGATAATTAAAGGCTTTGAAAAGAAACAGTAGGCGTTTTGATTTTTTCAGAGAAAGAGCGGTTGGTGAAAGCTCTTAAATTCATGCGCTGAACCCGTCTTTGAGCCGCAGGCTGAACTTTATCGATAAGCCCCGCCGGATTCCGCCGTTATCGGAACAATGAGAGCAGATTATTAATCTGAACTCGGGTGGTACCGCAGACTTTTGTTTGTCCCGAGCCTTTTTGGGCTTCGGGGCTTTTTTATTATGATTCGGAGGTAAAGAAATGAAAATTGAAAAACTTGTCGGCGAAAGATTCAAGGAAAAGCCCTCTGACTGCGTGATTGACAGCCACGCTCTTATGCTCAGAGGCGGCTACATGAAAAATGTTGCGAACGGAATTTATTCATCTTTCATGCCGCTGAGAAGAATCACCAAAAAAATCGAAAACATTATCCGTGAAGAAATGGACGCAATTGACGGTCAGGAGGTTCAGTTCCCCGTTGTTATGCCTGCTTCTCTTTGGGAGGAATCAGGCAGATATTCAAGCATCGGCAGCGAGCTTCTTCGCTTCACCGACAGAAACGACGCTCCCATGGTTCTCGGAATGACACATGAAGAAGCGGCGGTTCAGCTTGTCAGAGACTATGCAAACAGCTACACAAAGTATCCTTTTATGATTTATCAGATTCAGACAAAATTCCGTGACGAAGCCCGTCCGAGAGGCGGACTTATCAGAGTTCGTGAATTCACAATGAAGGACGCTTATTCATTCCACACCTCTCAGGAGGACTTGGAAAGATACTACGACATTTGCTACAAGGCATATGAAAGAATATTTGCAAGAGCAGGTATTCCTGAGGTTATCACCGTTGCTTCTGATTCAGGCATGATGGGCGGCAGCGTTTCTCATGAATACATGCTTCTCTCCCCCGTCGGCGAAGACACAATTGCCGTTTGCTCCGAGTGCGATTACAGAGCCAATATGGAAGCCGCTCAGAGTATTGTTGAAAACGACGCAAGCGGTGAATCAAAAGAGCTTGAACTTGTTTACACTCCGAATATCCACACAATTGAGGATATCTGCGAATTTCTTAAAACTCCTCTTGAGGAATCCTGCAAGGCTGTCGTTTATCAAAAAAACATGACCGATGAATATGTTGTTGTATTTATCAGAGGCGACCTTGATGTTAATGAAACAAAGCTCACCAACTGCCTCGGCGAAGATGTTCATCCTGCCGTTATAACAGACGATTGCGGACTTTATGCAGGATTTATCGGTCCTTACAATCTTGACAGAGAAAAATTCACGGTTCTTTTTGATAAATCCCTTGAAAATACTCACAATCTCTCCTGCGGAGCTAACAAGCCCGAGCATCATTACACGGGTCTTAAAATCAGCAGAGACATCGGCGAGGTTGAATATATCGACCTTGCAAAAATCAAAGAGGGCGGCATCTGCCCCAAATGCGGCAAACACAGCATCACGATTTCACGAGGCATTGAGGTCGGCAACATCTTCCAGCTCGGTACTAAATACACCAAATCCATGGGAATGCAGTATCTTGACAGAGACGGCAATCTTCAATATCCCATTATGGGCTGCTACGGCATTGGCGTCGGCAGACTTGCCGCTTCGGTTTGTGAAGCCCACCATGATGAATACGGCCCCATTTGGCCGATGTCAATCGCTCCCTGGCATGTTCAGATCTGCTGCATAAGATCAGACGATGCGGAATGCAAGGGCGTTGCCGATTCGCTCTATGAAAAGATGATGGCTGACAGAATGGAAGTTATCTATGACGACAGAAACATCAGACCCGGCGCAATGTTCTCAGATGCAGATTTGCTCGGTGTTCCCGTCAGAGTAATTGTCAGCCCGAGAAACCTCAAAGAGGGCGTTTGCGAGATTGTCACGAGAGACAAAGAAATCAGCGAAAAAGTCGAGCTTGACAAGGTTATTGATTTTGTTAAAGGCATAATCGACGAAAGACTGAAAGCATAAAAAAGAAACAGATTATAGGGATTATCCGTATAGGTTAACCTTATAATCTGTTTTTTAATTACGGGGCTGCACCGCCGCACTTGCGCTTCGATACAGCCCCTCGGAATTATCATTCAGCTATTCAGATAAAGCAAAAGTGAATTAAAGAGTAGGATCTGCCTGATTAATAAACTCAATTCCTGAAACATGATCCTCGAGCTTATTATAATCGTTCATGTCTATAACTCCGTTACGGTCAAGATCGGCTGCGGTGAACAGATATCCGCCTTCATATAAGCCGTGGATTGCCGTTCCGTTGATATAATCATTAAGCACTTCGGAGTCTGATTCATTAATAGCTCCGTCACCGTTAACATCGCCGTAAAGAATTACTGCATATCTTGCAACTTCAACTCGAGCTCCGTTATCATTGACATGACCCATTATTTTAACATATGAACCCGTTCCGATTGCTGTTCCGCTGTAAGGAACAACAGTAATCAGATTATTGGTGTCAACAAGATTAACAAAGCCTTCAATCGAATTAACATCGGGTTCGATGCCGTAAATATACATGTTCCTTGAATCGACAACAGTATCTTTTCCGCTTGCAGGAACGAGATATTTAGTTCTCAGGTTTCGTTCAGCTTTCATAAGCTCAACTCTGGCGCTGTTAACCGTTGACTGAAGAAGATTTTCAGAAGTATCGGCATTAACCGAATTTGCTGTTGAAAGCGCTGCGCTGTAATCAGCCCAAGTATCGGGCGCATACAGAGACTCAACTTTTGAACCGGCATTCTCAATAGCTTCCGCAAGATGCGTTTTAACGGGTGTATTTTTGATGAGACGGCCGTACATCAGGTTAAGCATATGCTTTGCATAAATAAGCTCAAAATCGCTGATTGCGGGAATTGCCGTGCCTTCAGGTACATTCTGAGAATCAATAAGACGTCTCGCATTTTTGCGCCACTTATTCCAGCGATCGAAAGTAAAGAGCTTATAATCCTCTCTCTCAACGCCTGCCTGAGCCGTAAGCGCTGCGTCAAGCTCTGAAAGCAATGTTTCGTTTGTTGCCTTAACCTTTGCGTCAAGAGCGGTAATAGCTGCATTAATGTTGTCAACAGCGGTGGAATAGGCGTTTGCCGAACCGTCAGGCTGTTCAAGATTTGCAAACATCTTTGAATGATCGGGCTTGCCGTGAAGAAGCTCAAAGCCTGCCATAACAGCATTTTGATAAGCAGCCCATTCATCGGTGGCGTTTGCGTAGTTTGCTTCCTGCCTGTTTGCATTCATAACTCTTTCAAGAAGCTTGGGGAGCTCATAATCGTTATATACAACAATTTCATGCGCCCTTGTTACTGTTCTTGTGCCTGTGTCGGAATCCTTGCTGCATATATCGAATGCGATATTTACATCATATATTCCGTAAGGCTGAGGAGCGTCGGGATCAACATTGGAAACATAAGGGTTAACTGTTCCGTAAGCATCAACAGTCAGCGAAGCTTCATCAATTCTGACAATGGGACCGCTTTCAGGGTCATTTACAGAAATACCCGTGGGCAGAGTTCCCGTTACAACGGCTCTGCGGATATCTCTGACATTGTTGCCGATAAGAGAACCGTTATTGGTGGCAAGAATTGAGAACAGCGCAACATCATAAACATTGCTCGTGTGCAAATGAGCGTCAAAAGCGTCAAAGCTGACCTTATTTGTTTCGGGAATTGCTGCGCTCTGACCGCCGCAGTCAAATCCTTCTGTGCTGAAGTTGGCAAACGTGGAAGTCACAAGCTTGGTTGAGTTAAGTCTGTTTCCGTTTTCATCAAGAATATAATATGAAAGATCAAAACGAACCTCTTTGGTCGCCGAAACCGTTCCGGAAATTGCAACATCATAATGACTGTTAGCAGCTATCTTTGTGTTGGCAGGTATCGCTGCAACAGTTATTTCGTTTGTGCTTGGAACAAGGGAGTCAATTTCGATTTCATACATCAAATCCTGAGCAAGAGTGTCGGAAGCGTTTCTCCATGCTCGATTAATTCCCTCTGAAAGATTGTAGATGCGTATTTTCTGATCTGCGGGAAC